>NZ_JACJER010000074.1:0-23780 GCF_014164185.1 Shewanella sp. SG44-6
GCGAGCACAGACAGTAACCCAACACTGCGAAAAATTCAGGGTGAAATGGCACCCAAAATGGCGGTTCACTCGGATAATATCCAACTCAACTCTGCATTGTTCTCTCGTATTGACTCACTTTATCAACAACGCCAGCAGTTAGGCTTGAGCGCCGAAGAGATCCGTCTGATTGAGGTTTATCATCAGCGCTTTATCATGGCTGGCGCTAAGCTAACCGACCAGCAAAAAGCCCAAATTAGATTACTCAATGAAGAGCAATCAACACTCACCAATGAATTTAGCCAACGCCTACTCAGGCTGACAAAAGAGATTGCAGTTGTTGTTGATTCTGAAGAAGAGCTTGCAGGATTATCTGTAAATGAGCTCCGAGCAGCGAAAGCAGATGCGAGTGCACAAGGTCTTGATGGTAAATATCTGCTAAGTATTACTAATACCACCCGCCAACCTGTATTAGCCAAGCTTGAAAATCGCGAATTGCGCCAACGTGTTTGGCAGGCTTCATCGACTCGCGGAATGAGTGGTGATAACGAAACCGCATCATTGGTGTCACGTTTAGCCCAGCTTCGTGCTGAGCGTGCAGCGCTATTAGGGTACGATAGCTGGGCAGATTATACTCTGGCACCGCAAATGGCTAAGACGCCAGAGGCGGTATATGAAATGTTTGGATCTATGGTGCCCGCTGTTGTCGCTAATACCGAAAAAGAAGCCGCTGATATTCAAATGATGATCAACAAGACTGGCGCTGATTTTACCCTAGCACCATGGGACTGGGCTTTCTACGCTGAAAAAGTACGTAAAGAGAAGTACGATCTCGACGCCGCTTCAATCAAGCCTTACTTCGAATTTAACCGTGTATTGGAAGATGGTGTTTTCTTTACCCTTGAAAAACTCTACGGCGTCACCTTCAAGCCACGTCTAGATTTACCGGTTTACCATAAAGATGTAAAAGCTTATGAAATGTTTGATGTCGATGGCAGTTCGATGGCCATCTTCTATGCCGATCACTTTGCCCGAGAAGGTAAGCGCGGCGGAGCATGGATGAGTGCATTTGTCACTCAATCGACATTACTTAACAGCAAACCTGTCGTTGTTAATGTCATGAATATCAAAAAGGCACCTGAAGGTCAGCCGACGTATGTTAGCTATGATGAAGTGACCACAATGTTCCATGAAATGGGCCATGGCACCCATGGAATGTTTTCAAAAGTCACTTATCCAAGTCTTTCTGGCACGGCTGTTACCCGCGACTTTGTTGAGTTCCCATCAACCTTCGAAGAAGATTGGGCCGCGCACCCTGAAGTACTGGCAAATTACGCTAAACACTATCAAACCGGCGAGATGATCCCCGATGAGCTACTCCAAAAGTTACTTAAGTCGCGCAGCTTTAATCAAGGTTTCGACACTCTTGAGTATATGGCGGCCGCACTGGTGGATTTAGAGTGGCATTCGTTGCCGGCAGATGCGCCGCTTCAAGATGTCCCGCAGTTTGAAGCTGCTGCGTTGAAAAAGCATGGCGTGGATATCGCTGCAGTGCCGCCACGTTATAAATCGACTTACTTTGCTCACGCATTCCCTGGTGGATACTCAGCAAGTTACTACGCCTACATGTGGAGTGAGATCTTAGCTGCTGATGCATTTGCTTATGTACAAACTCAAGGTGGATTAAACCGTGAGATTGGGATGAAATACCGCAAGACCATTCGTGAAGTGGGTAACAGTGTGCCACCGATGGAAGCTTATAAAGCCTTCCGTGGACAAGAGCCGACAACTGAGGCTCTCCTTAAACGACGCGGTTTGAACTAAACATTCACATTGCATCGACAAAAATGCCGCTAAATTTAGCGGCATTTTTAATTAAATCAATTAAATATTCTGTTTGTGTTTTGTACATCAAGCCTCAGTAAGACCTTTTTTTTTAATCAACTAATGCTGATTAAGTAACCTAAGCATAGTGTGTTAGTGTTGATCAAGATCAAGCATATTGTTGCTCTGTGAGTCTACACTCATTAATGTAGCTGTGTTTAAAGCAGTCCGACGCTCCGTTGCAAACGTGTTTTTGTTAGGGGATAACATGAATTTTAAAGACTATTACACGGTATTAGGCATAGATCCTCAAGCGGATGATAAGGCGGTAAAAGCCGCTTATAAAAAACTCGCGGTCAAGTATCATCCCGATGTGAGCAAGCATGATGATGCAGAGGCAAAATTCAAAGAAATTGGTGAAGCTTACGCGATATTACATAACGCTAAAAAGCGTGCTGAATACGATGAAGTGCGTCAGCATCATTTAAACCGAAGCCAAAATCAATATGCAAATCACGCAGCTGGCAGCCAAGATTGGGGCCAACAGCAAAGCGATCCTCAAACGGATCAAGAATTCTCTGATTTTTTCAATTCAATTTTTGGTGGCAGGCATACAGGCTTTGATCCTCACGGCCAATATCAAGGTCGACAGACTCAACCTGCAAAAGGCCAAGACATTGAAATGGAGTTCCCGATGTTTCTTGAAGAAACATTGGCCGACACGCTTAAGCCTGTCTCGTTTACTCTTCAACAACGCGATGCAGATGGTCATATTGTTGAACACCCCAAATCGTTAAAAGTTAACATTCCTGCCGGTGTAGCCAATGGTGAACGTATTCGTCTTAAAGGCCAAGGCGGACCGGGACAAACCAAAGCCGACAACGGTGATTTGTATTTGAAAATTCGTTTTGCGCCTCATCCTTTGTTTGATGTCGACGGGCGAGATTTAACTATTGTAGTGCCTGTCGCACCTTGGGAAGCCGTGCTGGGCACTAAGGTTAAATTACCAACATTAACAGGTCACATCCAATTAAGTATTCCTGCTAATAGTCAATCTGGACAGCGATTACGCATAAAAGGTAAAGGGTTACTGAATAAAAAACAGCAAGGCGATTTATTTGCGCTGCTGAAAATTGTGGTGCCGACGGTATCAGATGATACCAGCAAAAATTTATGGACTGAATTAGCCGAAAAAAATACATTCGACCCTCGTGCCAGTTGGAGTAAATAATCATGCTGCAGATTAATATAAGTGAACAAGATAGTTGGTTGAGCAGTGATGAATTGTGTGAATGCAGCGATATTAGCCTGGCACTACTACTGGAGCTTGTGGAGCATAGTATTGCCATTCCACAGCAGGGGGAGGTGATAGAGCAATGGCAATTTAGTGTCGAGAATTTACATCAAGTTAAAAAAGCCACTCGTATACAACGTGATTTTGCACTTGACTGGGGTGGCGTCGGTTTAATTTTACAATTACTCGATGAAAGAGACAGATTAGAACATGAAGTGTATACGCTAAAACAGCAACTTAACCGTTTTAAGGTATAGCCTTATGCCGCAGCCTTGGCAAGGTTAACGCGCTTTGTGCCTTTATTTGTAGATGCAAAATAAGCGCAGGCTATGTAATGCCCAACGCTTATTTTGAGTCTTTATAGATGCTTATTAAACCGTTTTGCCGCTAATAGTACCCCAAGACAGGTAAAGCTCAGTAGCCACAGTGCATCCTGGCTTAATGACATGACTTCCGCTTCTCTAAGCACAATGCCTCGTACCATACGAATAAAATGGGTTGCAGGTAAAGCTTCCGATACCCATTGTGCTCCAATCGGCATGGCTTCATAAGGAAACATAAATCCAGATAGTAAAATTGAGGGCATCAACACAAAAATGGTTAATTGCATGGCTTGAAGTTGAGTTTTCGCAATAGTACTTATCACTAAGCCTAGTGACAAACTGGCACAGATAAACAAGAAAGACGCCAGTAACAAAGAGTCTAATCCACCGCGGACCGGAACAGCAAAGATCCAGTGCCCAGCGCTAAGAATAATCGCGACTTGGATGAGCCCTACCAAAATGTACGGAATAATTTTACCCAGCATCAGTTCCAATGGCCGAACCGGAGTTGCAATTAAAAACTCCATATTTCCCAGTTCTTGCTCACGTACAATGGCCGCAGATGTAAACATAATCATTGTCATTGTTAGGATAACTGCCAGTAATCCAGGCACAATATTGACCACAGATCGCTGCTCAGGATTAAAGTATTCGACCACTTCAAATGTCGGCACACTCATGCTGGCTGAGCGGTTAGCCACTTCGTCCAACGGTAAATTCTTCAATGAGCGAATTGTTGCGGCTACCATAGTATCGGAACCGTCCAAAAGCCATTGACCTACCGGACGAGTGATTTGCGATGAACCTTGTTTGGCATCAAATGCAGGATGGATGAGTAAACGTTGAGGCAAATCAAGGGGTAAATAAAGTACGGCTTTGACTTCACCATTGGTAATCGCTTTCTCAGCTTGCTCGATAGAATAATATTGATATTGAAAATCCACTGCTTGAGTTGCGATTATCGTCTGAGTGACGGCTCGGCTATAGGTGGTTTGACTCATATCGATGATGCCTGCGGGCACATGGCGAATGTCGGTGTTAATGGCATACCCAAATAGCATTAACTGCAACAATGGGATCATCACTATCATGCCAAATGTCATCCGATCTCGAGACAGTTGCTTCATTTCTTTGACAACAATCGCTACTAATCTATCCCACATTGCGACCTCCGGTGCTGGTGACAAATACGTCTTCAAGACTCGGACGAACAATTTCAAGCTGATATTGCTGACAAATAGAACTCAGGAACTGCAGAGGCTCCGATATCGACTCATTCACCAGGACCCTTAAGCGCGTACCAGATTGAGACGCAGAAATAATTGCATCAACAGTCGACAGTTTCTGTTTTAACTCTCTTATATTATTGCCACTGACTTCGATAACCGTGGCTCCCATTGATTGCATTAAGTCACGCGGCGTGCCATTTGCTCGTCTGATACCATTTTCAAGAATGGCTAAGTGATGACAGCGCTCAGCTTCATCCATGTAGTGCGTCGATACCAAAATCGTTGTGCCACTGTTACTCAGATCAAATAAATGCTCCCAAAAATCACGTCGGTTTTGTGGATCAACGGCTGATGTTGGTTCGTCAAGAAACAGCAGTTCAGGGCGGTGCATCGTGGCACAGGCCAACGCCAAACGTTGTTTTTGTCCACCGCTCATGGTGCCTGCTAGCTGCTTTTGTTGCTGCTCGAGACCATATTGGCCCAGTAAGTCGGTTATGCGTTTTTTGTCTTTAACACTGTAGATAGCCGCCACGAAACGCATATTTTCCAATACCGTCAAATTGTCATATAAGGAAAATTTCTGCGTCATATAGCCGATTCGGCTTTTAAGTAATTCTTCATTTCCTTGCAACGGTAAACCTAAAATGGTGGCTTCGCCCGCAGTAGGCTTTAGTAACCCAGTTAACATTCTGATTAAGGTTGATTTACCACAGCCATTGGGGCCAAGAAAACCGTAAATGCTGCCTTTAGGCACCTGTAAATCGAGTTTATCTACCGCGATTAAATCGCCAAATTGACGGGTTAAGCCTTGTGTTTCGATCACATTTGCTAAGTCATTCATGGTAAACGAACCTCAACACCCAGACCATTAGGCAAGTTTGCATCAATAGGTAAGTCTATTTCGGTTAAATACATTAACCTTGCTCTATCTCGTTCATTTAGAGCAAAGTAAGGTGTAAACGCTGGGCTACTTCTGATATTGCGAACCGTCCCGGTTACTGGGTGTTCATAACCATCAACCCACACAGCTACAGTGTCACCGCGGTTAATTTTACCCAGAGCCGTTGCGGGCAAATATACTCGCGCGTAAAGTCGATCACTGGCTAGCAATGTCACTAATTGCACGTTCGCTGCGACTCGATCGCCAAGTTTCCAAGGTAAAACATCTACCACTCCAGCTTTAGGGGCTCGAATGCTTAATTCGGCTAGAGATTGCTGGGCATCGGCCAATGATGCTTGTGCCGCATCAGCTTGAGCTTGTGCTTGGACAACTTCTTCGCTGCGGGTACCATTTTTAAGCTCTAACCATTGCTGTTTTGCTTGGGTTAATTGTGCAGCTGTTTGATCTTTTATTGCTTTGGCTGAATCAAAATCGGCTTTGGCGACAATTTTTTTAAACCAAAGGTCTTTCATGCGCACATAGTTTCGGTCTGCTTCTTGGGCTTGAGCTTGTACGGCAAGCATTGCTGCATTAGCGGCGGCAAGTTGCTCTAACCGAGTCCCGGTTTGTAATTGCTTAAGTTTTGCTTGGGCTTGAGTCAGCGTCGCTTGTCGTTGGTTAATAAGCCATTGCGCGTGCCGAGGATCAAGTTGAAGTAACAAGTCTCCTGCGTTGACTTGTTGTCCTTCTTTTACCTGTATCGAGCTAATCTGCTCTGTAACCGGCGCTGAAAGCATGATCCGATCCCGTTCAATTAAACCCATTGCGCGGTTACCTTCTTCAGCGGTACAGCCCGCGAAGAGCAAAATAATCGGCAAGTAAATTAGATGAGGTTTCATTTTTGGACTCCTGGTCCTGAAGATTCTAGAGGTGGAACTTGAAACAGTCCTTGATTCATCACCAGCATATTGTGGGCAATCAGTTGGTCTAACATAGACTCGCTCAGGGGGAGATTCATTTGTTTGAGTAACACTTTGGGAGCGATTAATGGAAAGACCATTAAGCTAATAAAGCTTAAGCGGACCCATTTGGGATCGAGCTGTGGGTTGATTTTTTGTTGGTCGGATAATTCTTTAATCCAGTCGCCTGCATAACCGAGCATTTCATGAATAACATTCGATACTATGATGAATGCCTCATCACTGGCCTGTTGATTTAATGATTGGAAAATTAGCCGAGGCAGGGCGGGGACATGTTCCATTATGCGATAATAAGCGCGCATTAATGCTTCAGGTGAGTTCTGTTGTTTTTTTAAATCATGCTTGAATACACTGGCCACAGGAGCAATGGTTTCTCTCACCATGGTTTCAAACAAACCAGCTTTAGAATCAAAGTAATAACGGATCATTGCTGCATCTACGCCAGCACGCCGAGCGAGTTCGCGAATAGACACACGATCGTAGCTGTTATGAAGAAAGCATCCTTTTGCCGCCTCTATCAGTGCCGCGCGAGTTTGTGTCTCCCCTTTGGGTCTTCCCGGTTTATCAGCCATATCAAACTCCGTTAATTCATCTATTGATGAATAATAACAAATACTGACTAAGAGAATAGGATATTAATTCCCCAATATAGGATCTCGTGCGGAATTATATTAATAAGCCGTATTTTGGTAAGACCAATAATTATCGCGCAGCAAGCTCAATAATTCATTTTATCAACTAAGCTATAATATGGTTTAAGTAATTATATTAGCGTAAAAAAATGGCCTGAATAATAATGAATATGATTAAAAGCTAACTCTCTAATGGCGCAAGAAATGAATATATTTTTCGCGTATCTTGCTGTGTGTAAAAATTAATCTTGTTGAGTTTTTAGCAGGAAAAAATCTAATAATAGTCTACTGAGGCTAAATCAACTCTTATATCCTCATAAGATCAACTATTACAATATTGAATAAAGATAATTTATAGGGAAATATATTTAATATACAGCAGTTTATTTATAATTATTTTTGATTCAGTTGATTGTTTTTAAAGAGGATTATTTTTTTAAATATGCTTGATTTCTAAATAATCCTGAAATGATGAGCTTATTTTGTTAAAATCCCCACCAAGAACTGAATTGAGTGTCAAATTTACAGGGCTGGCGGCTCTAACAGAGGATTTATGAAGATAAATAAGGACAAATACAGTATAGATAATACCGATTATACTGTGGGGCAGGATAATATCCAAAAATGGGGCTTTGATATTCATAATTCCGTTTTTGGTATTAGTGCAGGTCTAATAGCGACCTTTTTAATTGCAATTTTAATTATTGATCCGGCAACATCAAAAGAATTTTTGGACGGTTTGAAATGGCAGATTATAGACGCTTTTGACAGTCTATTTATGTGGTCTGCGAATTTTTTCGTGCTCTTCTGTATCGGATTAATTTTATCTCCTTACGGTAAAATTCGTTTAGGTGGCGATGATGCTAAAGCGGACTATTCTAGGCTTTCTTGGATAGCAATGCTCTTTGCTGCTGGTATGGGGATTGGTTTGATGTTTTGGGGGGTTGCTGAGCCCTTAGCGTATTACACTGGTTGGTATGAAACGCCACTGAATGTGGTTGCTAATACACCTGAAGCGGCAGAGCTTGCTCTTGGTGCAACTATGTTCCATTGGGGATTACACCCATGGTCAATTTATGGCGTTGTTGCTTTGTCTATGGCTTTCTTTGCTTATAACAAAGGTTTGCCACTTTCAATACGCTCTGCTTTTTATCCTATCTTGGGTGACCGTACTTGGGGTTGGCCTGGACACATTATTGATATCTTAGCGGTATTAGCCACATTATTTGGTCTTGCAACGTCATTAGGTTTAGGTGCTCAACAAGCCGCTGGCGGATTCCAACATGTTTTTGGTATCGAAGCTGACTTAACCTTACAAATCACGATTATTGTGGTTGTCACATTACTTGCCGTTATTTCTGTGGTACGTGGTCTTGAAGGCGGTGTTAAAGTGATCAGTAACATCAATATGTTACTTGCGGTTGCTTTACTTGTGTTTGTTGCACTTGTTACTTTTGCCGTTTCCATGGGGACGATTCCGACCACGGTAATGGGCTATGTTAAAAATATTATTCCATTGAGCAATCCTATCGGTCGTGAAGATGAAGCTTGGATGCATGGTTGGACTGTGTTTTATTGGGCTTGGTGGATTTCTTGGTCTCCGTTTGTGGGTATGTTTATTGCACGTATTTCACGCGGCAGAACCGTTCGTGAATTTCTGGCCACTGTATTGATTGTTCCAACTGTAGTAACCATTTTATGGATGTCTGTATTTGGTGGTATCGCTATCGATCAAGTGATCAATAATGTCGGTACATTGGGCAGCAAAGGGCTAACCGAAGTGCCATTAGCTATGTTCCAAATGTTTGATTCGTTGCCATTAGGTAATCTGTTATCAATGCTGGCGGTACTTTTAGTGTTGGTGTTCTTTATTACCTCTTCTGATTCAGGTTCACTTGTTATCGACAGTATTACAGCTGGTGGCAAAATAGATGCTCCGATCCCACAGCGTATTTTCTGGGCTGTCATCGAAGGTGCTATCGCTGCGGTATTATTGTGGGTTGGTGGTACTGAAGCGATTGAAGCATTGCAGGCCGGCGCGATATCAACAGGATTACCGTTTACCATTATTCTGTTAATCATGTGTGTCAGCTTACTGTTAGGCATGCGCACCGAGAAACATAATAAAGGCTAGTCTTAATCTGTAACAAAAAGCCGATGATTAATTCATCGGCTTTTTTTATGGGTAATGGTTATCGGTGAGACTATAGCCACAATTTTCGAATTTCAGTATCAGAGCTAAAATGATAGTTAATTTGTGCCTGTAGTAACTCGGCAGTGGCAATTGCGTCGGTTAGGGCATCATGAGGTGCATAAGCGGGTAAGTTGTAACGCTCTCGAGTATTAGCCAGTCGAATTGACACCTTGTGTTTGGGTTTAAAAAAACTCAATATTCCCTGAGATTTAGCCCGTTGTAAATTAGCTTCAATTTGCATGGTATCAATCACTGGGAAGACAATGCCTTCATTAATCAACAGTCGTAAAGCGTGATCCAGAAAGTCACGTTCAATATGGCGATAATGTACCACGACCACTTTACCTGCCAGTTCATCTAAAAGCTGTTCTAAAATAAGCAACAGATCAGGTGCTCCTTGTAAATCGGAGTGGGTAATACCATGGATAATAATCGAGTTTTCTTGGAGTTTATCTTGTGGATTGAGATACCATTTTTTGGCTTTACGGCAAAAAATTCGCCGTAAATTAAACGGCACTAGACCAATACTAATAATACTATTTTGCTGCGAATCTAGGCCAGTAGTTTCAAAATCAAGCGCGACAAATTCAATGTCGCTCAATGGAGTTTCATTGCAGTAGGTACCCGCTTGATAAAAATCATGTAAGCGTCGATCTTTACTGTTTTTTGCTTTTAATTTAAGCAACGCTGCCCAGTTTAAAATTTCGTTATCGCTAAAATTGGTCATGAGTTAGCCTTAAAGTTTGTTGGCTGTATAACGATATTTTAAAAAGTTTTGCGCATTACTTAACACTAAAAAAGCATCTTTAAGGTTGCGTCGCTCAAAATCAGACATACTTTCCGGTTCAATATTATTATCAGGTTCAATACCAGATTCGATATCTGACGACTGATGGCGCAAGCGAACCAGAGAGATAAGCTCCATGGCATGTTGTAAATCCTCACCTTTTGAGGTGGGTAGAATACCCGCTTCGATAATATCTTCTAAGCGTTCAAATGAGTTTTGTGATTGCGAACCGATGGCTAAGGCATGTACTCGAATTAAATCCGCCAATGGTGCAGTACCACGACGTTTTAAATTAATCGAGTTATTGTGGCGACCATCTTTTTCCATTACAAAATCTTTAAAAAATCCCAGCGGAGGTTTACGGTTAAGAGCATTGTGTGCCAAGCAGGCTAAGAAGCGGTTGTTTTTCTTTGCTTTTCTAAGAATAAATGCATTTAACTGTTCAGCCCATTTGATGCGGCCATAGACACCGGTAAGGTCAAAGAAAATTGAGCAATTTAATAACGCTTGTGGATTAGGATTGTCTATCCAGTCACCGAAACATTCTTCCCACTGCGCACGTGTTTTGCGGTTCTCTGGGTTGCTGGCCATAATATCACCGGTGCAATAGCTGTAGCCGCAGGCGGCTAAACCATCACAGACAAAGTTTGCTAGCTGTTCAAAGTAGGCACCATGCA
Source organism: Shewanella sp. SG44-6 (assembly GCF_014164185.1). Taxonomy (NCBI): domain Bacteria; kingdom Pseudomonadati; phylum Pseudomonadota; class Gammaproteobacteria; order Alteromonadales; family Shewanellaceae; genus Shewanella; species Shewanella sp. SG44-6. The sequence continues at coordinate 10,800 of NZ_JACJER010000074.1, forward strand.
AGGCGACTTGATAACTATTGTCGAGAATAATGGCATTGTCTTGGTCGGTGACCATCAGCTGCTCATCACGGGCCATCGACCCCAGTGCTAAAAAGCAGTAGGGCACTGGTGGCGGGCCAAATTTTTCTTCCGCCAGTTCTAACAAACGCTGTTTAAAGTTACGGCCAATTTCTGACATTGCCCGACCAACCATGTGGGAGTTGGCATCTTCATTAACCATACGCACAAAACAATTTTTCAGCTGTGCAGAAAGAAACACTAAATCTTCGCTACTTTTTTGCTGAAAAATACTGCTGACAAATAACAAACTATTTTGTGATTCGTAACGGATAATATCCGCAACTTCGATCAGTCCAATGGGTTTTTTATTCTTTAAAATAGGCAGATGGTGAATGTTATTACGCAACATAAGCAGCATGGCTTCAAAGATATATGCGTTATGATCCAGTGAAAACAACTGAGTCGTCATGACTTGTGAGATAGGATTGTCAACATTGATGCCTGCAGCAATTACATTTGCACACAAATCGTGCTCAGTAATAATGCCAACGAAACTGCTGTCTTGTTGATTTTCTATCGTCGGATCATTAATTAATACTGCAGAAATATTCTCGTCGGCCATAATTTTGGCCACTGCTTGGATTGTCGTATTACAGGGAAGCACCAGAGCCTCTCGGGTCAGTAAGGTTTTCACCTTAGATGTGGTCAGCGCATTGTCACTGGTTTTACCTTTTACAGCCTGTTTTAAACGCGTGGTATCTTCAACCTCTACAAAATCGGCGAAATCGTCGTAATGTTCGCACAAATCAGTAAATACTGACTCTGGAATACAATATAGCAGGGTATCTTTTACCGCTTTGGCTGGAAAACGAACTTTATTATTAGTCAGTAAACCCATTTGGCCAAATAATTGCCCTTGATCGAGGCGATTATACAATTCACCTTTACGGCGATATAGCTCAACCACTCCGCTGCGGATCATATACAGTTCGGTAATGTTATCGGTGAAATTAACTATCATGCTATCGGTACGGTAATAAGAAATTTCAACGCTTTTGGCAACTTCAATGATGACTTGTTCAGGAAGCTGATCAAAGGGAGCGTACTGGGCAATAAAGCTTTGAATTTCGAGTAGTTCGGCTGACATAAATAGGCCTGCTAATATGTGATGACTGAGCTTCGTTGATAGTATTTAAATGCAAATCTATCAACGCGAAAATAGTGGCGTCTATCGTTGTTGATGAATATTGAGTCTGCTTAGTGGTGATGTTATTGCAGATAATAAGTAAACAATAGGTAAAGACAAACGATAGTCAATTTGGAAGTCTCATTCTATCACTGCTGTGCTTGTGTTGTAACAAAAGCTGCTACCTGCTGTTTAGCAATACCGATATAGCTAACCGTACTGGGTTTGCTTGATTGTATTTTAAGCACCTTTGTGGTGATTGATGCCTAGGTTGCAGCTTGTTGAGTTAATATGATGGGACAAAAAGATCACTAAAATATAAGTTCTCTAAAATATGAGATCACTAAAAACATAAGATGAATCACGCGACTCTTATACTTACTGTGCCCGGGTTAACAGGCACTGTGTTATTGAGAGAGATATTTATAATCGCTTAAAACGGTATTTTCAATTGAGATACGCCGTCACAATAGACTCGTTCGCCTTTACTGTATACCGCCTCTATTGCCAATGTATGTGCATTAAGTAGATTAATATCGGCATCCAACCCAGCTGCGATACAGCCTTTAGCCTTAAGTTGCAAAATGCTCGCAGGGGACAGAGTTATCGACGTCAAAGCATCTTCAATTGACACGTCAAACTGTTTTACTGCGTCAACCATAGCTTGATGAAGGCTGCAGACTTGACCCACTTGTAAATCGATTAATTTACCTAAGTGATCAAATACCGGCAAACTCGCATTACCATCGGAGCTCATGGTGATTTGGTGCACAGGTACTCCCTGTTTTAACGCTAAGGCTAATGCTTGTGCGGCCGGTATTTCGCCTTGCTCAATAATTTGCGCTGTTGTACTGGTAGTAAAGTCGATATAACCCCCTTTGGTGGTAAATTCAATCCCAGCCTCAAACAAGGCGCGACTGCGATTAATATGGGTTGGATAGTACTGGGTGATGGGAATATCAAATTGTGCAATAACATCATAAAGCAAATCTAGGCGACTGTTTTCATCGCCTAAATGCACACTTACAATTCCTGCTTTTCCCGCTAACATGCCGGCCACTCTTGCTTCAGATGTTAACCTTGCCATTTCATGAGCGGTTAATTGAGAACTTCTGTGATCAGCAATGGCCACCTCTCCAACACCAATAAACTTCTCAATAAGCATGATATCGTGTTTCATGGATTGAGTGACTGTCACCATAGGATAATGGTAAGAACCTGTATAACAGTAAACCGATATGCCTTGCTCTTCTAAGGCATAGGCTTTGGCGAGTAAGTTCTCTAAACTTCGGGTTTGTGCATCTGTTCCCAGCACTCCAATTACAGTCGTCACGCCGCCTTTTATGGCTTCATTAATATGCATCTCCGGGGTGCGAGTGGTATAACCGCCTTCACCACCACCACCGGTAATATGCACGAGTGAATCAACAAAGCCTGGAGTTAAAATAAGTCCATCAGTTTGGATTACTTCAACAAATGAGCTGGCGATTAAGTTGATGTTGTCTTCAACGGCAATAATTTTATCACCAGCAATCAGCACATCTTTTTGACCAAGATATTGGGGTGCATAAACGTGAGCAGATTTAAATAATTTCATGAAATTCCTTAACTGAGATTAATGCTTACGGCAATCACGATGAATGAGATTGATATCACTGCCAGTAACAACATAAATCGCCATATAAATTTAGCCCACACAAACCAGTCTACTTTTGCAACACCTAGACAACCAATTAATGCAGCGGATGTGGGGATAATAATATTAGTGAGACCGTCACCGAGTTGAAAAGCTAATACTGCAATTTGCCTTGGTAAACCTAAAATATCTGATAACGGTGCCATAATGGGCATGGTTAACGCAGCTTGGCCTGACCCTGAAGCGATGAAGAAATTAAATACCGATTGAAATAAGTACATACAAACGGCGGAGATTGTTTTTGGCAAATCGCCTAAAAACAAGCCGGTATAGTAAAGCAGGGTGTTTAACACTGAGGGTGTATTGGCTTGATCGCCGCCTAATATAATGACAATGCCTTTTGCCATCCCGACAATCATTGCTGCTGGCAATAATTCCATTGCGCCTTTTTTAAATGCATCAGCAACAGCATTGACCTTAAGTCGGCCGCTAAAAATAGCAATAATGCCAACTAAGCAACCAAGAGTAAAAAACTGGCTTGCCAGTTCAGGAATATAGTATCCACGAGCGATAACCCCCCAAATAACCCAAACAATACCGAGTGCAAAGGTGGTTAAGATAAGGATATCGGTTAGAGTGATATTTGCTTTTAAGGTATTTTCAGCGCTGGAGTCAGTGTCGCTATGGATTGTTAGATGACCATCAAGATGATCATCTAATAAGCCACTATTGTGCTTTACCTGTTTGGCATACCGCATCGTAAACACCACACCAACAAGTGTGAAGATACACCACATGACGACTCTAAACTGCAAGCCAGACATTAAAGGTAAATCAGCGATACCTTGTGCTATGGCAACACTAAATGGGTTCATCCACGAGGCGGCAAAACCAATTTGTGTCGCGACATAAGTGACTAACACGGTCACAATACCGTTGTAACCAATCGCCCGCATTAATGGCAGCAAGACGATACAAAATGCTATGGCTTCTTCACCCATACCAAAAATAGCGCCACCAGCAGAAAATAACACAAATAAAATAGGGATAAAGGCTAATTCAAACTTTTGCGTTTTAGCGATGAGCGCTAAAATACCATTGTCTATGGCCTGTGTTTGCATGATGATGCCAAAGGCTCCCCCGGTAATAATGATAAACATCATTACGCCAATAGACGATCCCCACTTATTTCCAGAAACCATGCCTTCAAAGGCAAAATTGAGAAATCCAATTTCGCCATGTTCAGCAAATAAAGGCACACCTTTGTACTGGCTTGCAAATTGAAAACTCCCGGCAACTAATTCAGATTTGTTTGTGTGTGGATTGATCGTAACTTCAAAAAAACCGGCTGGTATAAAGTGAGTTGCGATTGCTGCAAACATCACAACAAAAAATAAAATGATAAATGCATCAGGCATTTCTCGAACAGTTTGTGGCTTCATATTGTTATACTTTTTCACCGAAAAGAGAGAAACGTTGGTCGTTTATGGACAACGACCAACGCAGGTTTACTTAGAATTTAAAAGTATATCGGACATTCCAACGACGGCCGAGCCAATCATGAATTGAACTGGCGTAACCGTTAGTCGGTGACGATGCATAGGGTGGTTGTTCATCGGTGAGATTACGAACCGAAAACAACAGTGCGTGCTGTGGCGAGAAATCATATCCCAAGCTGGCACTAAAGGTTAACCAATCATCCACGGTTTCGTTATCAAATTTAAAGTCACCATCACCAAGTGAACTAATATAGTGGCTCGACACACTGGCATTCCAATCATCTAGCTGCCAATCTGCACCAAAATCAAGTACGCTTTCTGGTCTGGCTATTTCAGATGCACCACTGAGTTTACCCAGTAAATCTTCAACAGGAGTTGTCGGAGACACTTGTCGTTCAAATGAGAAAGTTTCAGTACCCGTGAAATAGAATGAAAAATCACCCATATTGCTCGTTTGAAGACGATAGTTAATTTTATAATCTATGCCATCGGTACTTTGGTTACCAACGTTAAAGTAACCAGTGCGTAAAAAGCTAATGTCGCCTTGAGCATCGACAACACAACCAAAATTATCACCTAAGTCACCGATATTGTTCACCACATTAGCTGGGTTTTTCATACACGAATCTAAGGTAGTATTGGCATCAATATCAACAATGTCATCGTGTTCATAGCGCCAATAATCAAGAGTGAATTGTAAATCATCTGTGGTATTCCAGGACAATCCTACATTCATCGCCTGGGATTTTTCAGCCTGCAGATTTTTATTGCCTATGGTTTCTTGATCAAATTCTAACTCGCCGTAATCAGCCCCCGCAACACCACAAAGTGCATTATATGGCTCGCCTGCACCACAATTAATATATTGGCTACCCAAAGATGTTCCCGCACCTAACTGCGATAGAGATGGTGCCCGAAAACCTGTACTCCATGAAGCGCGCAAGACAAGGTCATCAAAAGGATTGTATCTCAGTGACACTTTAGGATTAATATCGCCGCCAAAATCACTGTAATGGTCATAACGCAAAGCCGCGATGACATCCAGAGAATCGAAAATCGGGAAGTTAAATTCACCGTATGCTGCATATTGTGTTCTGTCTGCTGCAGCATCACTGGCTCCAAGACCAATAATGTTGTTATTAACCGCATTGAGTGACGGTGTGTCTGAGATATCTTCTTTTCTAAATTCGCCACCAAAAACAGAGCTTATTACGCCCGCGGGTAATTCGAATAAATCGCCTGAAAAGTTAAAGTCGACTGATAACACCTCTGACTCACCTTTGCGCACGCCAGGATCCCTTAATGCAGCAATTTGTTGTTGTGTATTATCAAGCCCAAGATTAAACGGATTAAAACTGCCATTTGCGATTGCTGCATCGAGTAAGTCGCCATTCATATAACCAGAAGTATTGCTAATCTCGTTAATCGACTTTCCGTAACTCAACGCCGTTTCCCAGCTCCAATCGTCCCATTCTCCGCGAAGACCAGATAACACACGATAACTTTGAGTATCATATTGCTGAATTCGACGTTCAGGGAAGCGGGTTCTTACGGTAATAGAATCACTTACTGTGCCATCAAGTAAGTCTATATCGCGCAGATACTGTGGAACATTGGTGGAATTACCATCGATATAAGTAGTATAGCCAGCGGGGGCTTCGTAAGATGATCCGGTATTTTTCTGGTACATTGCTTCGGCAAACAATGTCATCCCATTATCTAATCGATAAAGGTGATTTAACGTGGTGCCTATATTCTCATAATCTGGTTGAATTGCTCGTTGGATAACATAGTCATAATTACATCGACTACCATCTTGTTGAGTATCGTCACCACACCATGATTCAGCATAATCATTACCATCTATCGACACTCGTGTACTTGATTCATAGGTAACATTAACCGCTCTGTCGCTATTAAATATGGCATTACGAGTAGCATAATCTACCACAACTGTGGTGTTGCTATTGGTTGTTTCAAAGCCTCCAGCATAGGTAAGGTTGGTGCGACTTGCATCGTGGCTTGATGTGTCGTCTCCATACTGAGCGCTAAATTCATGACCGACAAAATCTTTACGTAAGATAAAGTTAATCACCCCAGCTATAGCGTCAGATCCGTAAATGGATGATGCGCCATCTGTTAGCACATCAATACGCTCAATGGCAGACAGTGGAATGGCATTAACATTCACAAATGAATCAGAACCATTGGAGAACGAATCAACCGCAACACGGCGGCCATTAATTAATACTAGGGTAGAACTTGATCCAAGACCGCGTAAGCTGACACCAGACGAGCCTGCAGGGGCACCATCTGCACCGGCAACGCCACCGGTTTCTGAAAAGGTCCCAGCGCTGGAGGCTTGTGGTAAATCTCGGAGAAATTCGCTGACCGATCCATAGCCCTTTTTAGTGATGTCATCGTGAGTAAAGCTTTGTAATGGATTAGCGCCTTCCATATCAACGCCTTTTAACCTTGATCCGGTAACACTGACCCGTTCTACTTTATTGACCTCTGTTTGAGTGTCATTTAATTCATTGCTAACAGCACTTGCAACAGGTGATAACGCTACGCCAAATGCAGCGCATAATAATACTGAACTTCTCATGATAAGCTCCCGAGATATCTCTTATTGTATTTTTTTAGATGCAGACAAACTGCGCGTGAGTCAATACGCGTGGCATGTAAGAATATGCAGATGCACTACATCAATTAAGTTTTGAGAGGGGAGTAATGACAGCAAGACAAGACTCCACCGAACACTATTGTATTCAGTGGTTTATTCGTCCCACCATTCAGACAAATACCATGTGCGGTAATGGTATCTTTGGAAAATTGTTGCAATTAGAATCATGTTATAAACTATGAGCTATTGTTGTTGACCTGTTAAGAGGCTATCCGTAAGATAGGTGCTGAGTCAATACATGGCAGAAACTTTTTTTGAGTACTACCATGAAAATTTCGATTAAACCTAATTTCAATGCCTTATCTTGTCTATTATTTAGCTTGTTAATCAGTACTTTGTTGCTGTCGTTATACAGTTCAATGGCGCTGGCTAGTACTGCTGTCAATACCGATGCTACTCCGCCGGTTCAAACTTTCGATTTAATGATGGTTGGCGGTGGGTTGGTCACTTGCAGTTCTTTATCTAGACAAAACTGTGTGCTTGGCAGTCAATTTACTGCTGATGCAAAACAAACCTCTGTTTATCGATTAACGCAGTCTGCACTCGAGCGAGCCTTTAAACATCCGAGTTTATCTGGGTTAACAGCACCTCAAAAAGCTATATTGCTCCATGCCAGTCAGCAGCAGGGTAATGCGGGTTCTAGTTTGAGCTATCAAGCATTTTATGATGCCATCTCTGCTGTTGAAAAAGATTTTTTAACGGATTTAAACGATCAAGTTTATTATGCTTTATTGGATTTACTTGAAGACGAACAAGCCATTACCTCGGGTATCAATCGCCAAGAACATGTGATGCTGAGTGCGACCCAGAACCAATATGGCGCGCAGATATTCTCTTTGTTTACTCAGCAAGCATTGTTAAAAAAACAACAACGGCAGCCGCAAGCTAAGCGGCCATTAATCGCCGTAGTTACCGCATCTGCAAGAGATCCTTTTGAATCAATTGATTTCTATACTCAAGTTTTTGAGCAAGCCGGTGCGGATGTTATCTGGCTGCCTTTAGATAGCGCATTGCAAGCCGCTATAGCACAACAACAATGTGATCAGTTACCTGTATTGCGCGAAAAAATTCAAGGTAATGTCGATCGCGCGCGATTGTATCCGGTTGCTACCGCATTACAACAATCCATGTGTGTATCTCCAGATTCTCTTTACCAGCAACTGCTTAATATTGACGGGTTATTTCTTAATGGTGGTGATCAACGTTTAACATTATCAGCTTGGTTAACACCACAGAAAAAGCCAAGTAAAGCGCTTGATATTATTAAAAAAAGATTACAACAACATCAAATTGTGATTGGTGGCACGAGTGCAGGAACGGCAGTCATGACAGCTCAATATATGGTCACAGGCGGCACAAGTCATGGTGCATTAACCTATGGCGTGTTGGCTGCCGAGGCGCCAAGTGAGCGATGTGAGGAGAGTCATTGTCAGTCAGACATTCCGGCTACTGCGGTTACATATTCCACCACGGGAGGATTAGGTTTTTTTCCATTTGGAGTCACTGATACCCATTTCTCACAGCGTGAGCGGCAAGTGAGATTATTCATGCTAAGTGCCTTGTCTGAAAATAAATTAGGCTTTGGAGTCGATGAAAATACCGCACTGTTAGTTGATCTTCGCAATCACAAAGTATCTGTTGTTGGCGAGCATGGTGTTTGGGTAGTGGAACAATCTCATGTAACTCAAACACCACTATCTTACTCAGGAGTCATGCATTACTTAACCGCGGGCGATAACGCAAAAGTAGATGTAGTCACGCAATCGTTAAACCATATTCAATTATTAAGCGCTGATAAGACGATCAATAAGCAAGTCGATGTTAAGCGAGAGTTTAATGCTTGGGTTGATAAAGCCTGTGTAGATGGCCAAAATGATATTGATCTTGGCCAAGCTAAATTGATTATTAAACCCCAATCACAACAAGAATGTGACCAAATTAAGCGTAACGGTCAACATTATCAAAATATAAATATACAGCTCAATTTAGTTAATCATTAATCTGTTTTTATGCCCTTTATTTAAGCCATATTTTGGACTTAATTGGGTTATGTTATCGAGACTGATAACTAAATTTCTACATATAATCTATCAAGGTTTTTATCCCCCTTAAAGGTTAGCTAACCTCATCTGTTGATGTGAATCCCTAGCAGTATTGTGTTGGGGATTTTTTTAGACAAAATTCTGATTTTATTGGCTGATATTTAAGTTAATCCATTTTTAATGCTGCTATCAAAGCGAAATTGCGACAATGAATCACGTTGTTTTAACTTACTGATCAATAAGCTTTCATCCCCATTGTCGCAGTAGAGGCCATATCAATTATTGGATCAAATCGATTCGTCATCACCGCATAAGACACTTGCTCTTGTAAACAAAAATAAGCACCGACTGCATTCAATTTTACAGCGCTATCTGCCTAGCGGTTAGCCAGTCAACACTAAGCCAAAATGCTTAACACAATAGTGACAAATAACGCCCATGAAGAAAGTGATACCGGTGAGTGAATCAGTAGCAATGATCCTAAGTTAAAACGTTGTCAATCTGCTCGGAATTTTTACATTAAATTCAATGATTTATGTCTTTTTTTAAAAACGCTAACGTTGACAGGGCGATCGCTTAGGGACTACTGTATAAAATATACCACGAAAGTGTGTGGTAAATATTTAACAGCGCAGGATCTATTCATGTGCTTTTTATGTAGCGTTAGTGCAAAAAAGCCGAACGGCGTAAAAAAGCGTCATGGAAATTGGTATGGAAAAAATAGAGATAAAAAACCTTTATAAGGTTTTTGGTTCTGAGCCTCGCAAGGGGGTGAAATTACTTGAACAAGGGAAAAGCAAAGAAGAGATTTACGAACAAACAGGACTAACGGTTGCCGTACAAGGTGCCAGTTTTGTTGTCAATAAAGGTGAAATTTTTGTGGTTATGGGGCTATCCGGCTCAGGAAAATCAACCCTAGTAAGAATGTTAAACAGGCTCATTGAACCCACATCGGGAGAGGTGTTGGTTGATGGCCAAAATATCCTCAACATGAATAAGGATGAACTGGTCAAGTTTCGCAGAAGTAAAACCAGTATGGTGTTTCAATCCTTCGCGCTTATGCCCCATCAAACAGTGTTAGAGAATGCCGCGTTTGGCCTCGAACTCGATGGCATGGATAAAAAACAGCGTGAAGAACGAGCCCTAGATGCTTTAAAACAAGTCGGACTCGAAGGTTTGGAGAAGGCCTATCCCAATGAGTTAAGTGGCGGTATGCAGCAGCGAGTAGGATTAGCGCGAGGCTTAGCGGTTGATCCTGATATCTTGCTCATGGATGAGGCATTTTCGGCGCTTGATCCGCTTATCAAGACAGAGATGCAAGATGAACTGCTGAAACTGCAAGATCGTCATGAACGCACCATCATTTTTATCTCCCATGATTTAGACGAAGCATTACGCATTGGCGACCGAATTGCCATTATGCAGGGCGGCCGAGTGATTCAGGTGGGGACCCCAGAAGAGATTCTGCAAAATCCCGCAGATGATTATGTGCGCGCATTTTTCCGAGGTGTGGATCCAACTGGTGTTATCTCCGCTGGGGACATTGCCCGCGACAGTCAACCAACCGTTGTTTGGCATACAAAAGCCGGTAGCCCACGCGCCACCCTAGAAATGTTGAGTATTAAAGATCGCGAGTTTGCCTATGTACTTGACTCAGAACACCGCTTTTTAGGTGTGGTCTCTTCAGACTCCCTGCGCGACGCTATTGACCAAGGAAATGGTGCCAGCAAACTTGAGCATGCTTTTCTAACAGATGCTAAATCAGTTCAAGAAACAGATAGTCTTCAGGATATCTTATCCCTGGTCGCCTCCCATTCTTGGCCTATTCCAGTTGTAAACTCAGAAAGTAGATATCGCGGCGTTGTTTCTAAAAATCTGTTTCTTCGTACCTTAAACCGTGCAGAGAAGGGGACTTATTTTGAGCAGTCAGCATCTTAGAATATTAGCTTCAGGAGTTTTAAATCATGTTCAGTTTTGATGAAAGAGTGATTCCTTTAGATGTTTGGATCACCAATTTAGTTAACTGGTTGGTTGAAGGCTATCGATGGTTTTTTCAACTGATCAAATGGCCCGTCGACTTTATTTTGTCTGGTGTATCAGATGGTCTACTGGCAACTTCACCTCTGCTTGTTATTGCCCTGTTTGGTGTCATTGCTTGGCGAGTGTCAGGTTTAAAACTGGCCATCTTTACGCTGTTATCATTGGTGCTCATCGGTCTACTCGGTTTCTGGTCTGAAACCATGATAACCCTTGCCATGGTCTTTTCATCCGTGGTGTTCTGCACCCTTGTTGGTGTGCCATTTGGGATATGGGCTGGACGCAGTGATCGCGTTAACAACATTCTACGACCCATTTTGGACGCGATGCAAACGACGCCAGCCTTTGTCTATTTGGTCCCCATTGTGATGCTTTTTTCTATTGGCAACACAGCGGGCGTTCTGGCGACCATCATTTTTGCCCTGCCACCCTTGGTGAGATTAACCAGTCTCGGTATTAGGCAGGTACACCCAGAGTTAGTCGAGGCTGCGCTCGCCTTTGGGGCAACAAGCTCGCAGGTTTTACTTAAAGTTCAGATACCACTTGCTTTACCGACCATCATGGCGGGCCTGAATCAGACCATCATGATGTCGCTCTCCATGGTGGTAATCGCCGCAATGATTGGCGCTGGTGGCCTTGGGGCACCTGTCGTTCTGGGCTTAAATACACTTGATATTGGTTTGGCCACGGTGGGCGGTCTAGCGATTGTTTTATTAGCAATCATTCTCGATAGGATCACCCAATCAATGGCAACCAAAAAAAATAAGGACGTAAAATGATACTTAAAAAAGTAATACTGGGTGCAGCGTTAGCTGCAATGACAGTGACGGGATCAGCAGCGCTTGCAGATACTCTCAAGCCAGGTGAAGGGATAACCGTTAAACCCGCTCGTGCGACATGGGACACAGGTTTTTTTCAGGAAGCACTTGTTCGCCGGGGTCTTGAAACGCTTGGGTATGATGTCGAAAAGCCTAAAACCCTGGTTAACCCCATTTTTTACAAAACCGTCACACTCGGTGATATTGATTACTGGACCAATGGTTGGTTTCCAATGCATAACGATCAGCTACCGAGCAATTTCGACGAGAAAGCCGAAAAGGTGGGCTATGTTATTAAAGCCGGTGGATTAGGCGGATATTTAGTCTCTAAAAAAGAAGCCGATAAATATAATATTACCTCTCTTGCAGATTTTAAACGCCCTGAAGTTAAGAAAGCATTCGATACTAATGGAGACGGTAAAGCGGATTTGACTGCATGTCCTCCTGGTTGGGGATGCGAGAAAATCATCACCCATCATATGGATGTTTACGGTCTAAAAGATTCGATTAATCCGGTGAAAGCAGCTTATGCAGCTGGGATGGCATCCGCTATGGCGGGTTATAAAAATGGTGGTCCGATATTTTTCTATACTTGGGCGCCTAACTGGACCATTTTTAAAATGAAGCCAGGTAAGGACGTAGTGTGGATAAACGTGCCTGAAATTAATCCGACTAAAGCTCAAAGTTCAGCTGTTGAACGAATGACCGTAAAGGGGCTTGAAGGCGCGGTTTCTGATCCGGTAAAACTGGGGTTTGTTGCTTCTGATATTCAGATTGTTGCCAACAAAAAATTCACTAAACAAAATCCTGCGGTAAGGAAGTTTTTTGAGGTATTTACACTGCCATTGGCTGACATCAATGAGCAGAATACTCGTATGAACGATGGCGAAAAGAGCAAGAAAGATATTCAACACCATGTAGATGGGTGGATTACTAACAACCAAGAAAAATGGAACGGTTGGCTTACTGAAGCACGAAACGCGGCTAAGTAGTCTCAAGCTTTAATAATATATGAGTAACCCGGCGTACGCTTGTTGTACTTCCGGGTTGTTTTTTATACTTATGATTAAACCGTTA
>NZ_JACJER010000075.1:0-22462 GCF_014164185.1 Shewanella sp. SG44-6
TGGTTAATTGCACCAAGCGTCTAGTATTAGGATCCATCGTAGTTTCACGCAGTTGCAACGGGTTCATTTCACCCAGACCTTTAAAGCGAGTGACTTGTACTTTGCCTTTTTTATTCTCGGCAGCGATACGGTCTAAAATTGCTGTTTTTTCTTCCTCATCAAGGGCGTAAAAAACTTCTTTACCAATATCAATACGAAATAGCGGTGGCATTGCAATGTACACATGACCATTATCGACTAACACACGATAATGCTTTAAAAATAAAGCACACAATAAGGTGGCAATATGCAGTCCATCAGAGTCGGCATCCGCTAAAATACAAATTTTACCATAACGTAATTCTGAAATATCATCGCTGTCGGGATCGCAACCTATCGCAATCGAAATATTATGAACCTCTTGCGACGCTAACACTTGTCCAGAATCGACTTCCCAAGTATTTAATATCTTGCCTCTTAACGGCATGATAGCTTGAAATTCACGGTCTCGAGCTTGTTTAGCACTACCACCAGCAGAATCACCTTCTACAAGAAATAACTCACCTCGCATTGGGTCTTGACCACTGCAATCGGTTAACTTACCTGGGAGTGCTGGACCAGACGTGACCTTTTTACGTGCCACTTTCTTAGCCGCTTTCAAACGACGCAGAGCATTACCAATACACAATTCTGCTAGTTGTTCGGCTAACTCAGTATTGGAATTTAACCATAAAGAAAACGCATCTCTAGCGATACCCGCAACAAATGCAGAGCTTTGACGACTCGATAATTTCTCTTTAGTTTGCCCAGCAAATTGTGGGTCTTGCATTTTTATCGACAGGATAAATGCCGCACGATCCCAAATATCTTCGGGCGACAGCTTTATGCCTCGGGGCACAAGATTGCGAAACTCACAAAACTCGCGCATTGACTCAAGTAAACCTTGCCTAAAGCCATTGACATGGGTTCCGCCAAGTGGGGTAGGAATTAAGTTAACATAACTTTCACTTAAACTGTCGCCACCTTCTGGCAGCCAAGTAATGGCCCACTCAGCAGCCTCTAATTTACCTTTAAAACTGCCTACAAACGGCTCTTCAGGTAGTAAAATAGAGTCTTTAATCGCTTCTTTGAGGTAATCGGTTAGGCCACTTTCGTAGAACCATTCGTGCACTTCACCATTGTGTTTATTAGTGAACTTAATACGTAAACCGGGGCACAATACTGCTTTGGCTCTGAGTATGTAAATTAACTTGCTGACCGAAAAATTAGGTGAATCAAAATAACTCACATCGGGCCAAAAATGGACTCGAGTACCAGTATTGCGTCGTCCACAAGTACCGGTTACAACAAGCTCTTCAACCTTAAAGCCATTTTCAAAGGCCATTTCATATATCTGTGCATCACGGCGAACGCTAATTTCAACTCGAGTGGATAAGGCGTTAACAACAGAAATACCCACCCCATGTAACCCACCCGAAAACTGGTAGTTTTTATTGGAAAACTTACCACCTGCGTGCAACTTGGTCAGAATGAGTTCAACCCCAGGCATGCCTTCTTCAGGGTGAATATCCACCGGCATACCACGTCCATCGTCGGTCACTTCAAGGGAGTTATCGTTATGGAGTACAACTTCTATTTTAGTCGCGTGCCCCGCCAGAGCTTCATCAACACTGTTATCAATGACTTCTTGCCCGAGGTGATTAGGTCTAGAGGTGTCGGTATACATACCTGGACGGCGTTTTACCGGGTCAAGTCCATTAAGGACCTCAATAGCGTCAGAAGTATATTGGTTGCTCATAGTCCACACATTTGGAGTTAAATAGAGCCAAAGTTAGCTCAAAGTGATCATTGTATGTAACGGTATTACGTTACAACTGAATAAATTTACATATTTTATCTAATTGTTGTTCATAGCCGACAAAACTGTGGTCGCCATCAGGCTCTAAATGTAATTCACAGCTATGATACTTATGCAGTGCTTGTCGATAATCTAACACTTCGTCACCAGTTTGCAACAGCACCAGGAAACGATCGGGGTGACGGATCACGTGAGTATTATACAAGGCAACATCATCTTGATGCTGCGGTAACACCTGATAATGCTCATTGGTGTAGGGATTATATTGAGGCCCGATAAACTCTTCAAATAATTCGAACGGTTTTACCGCCGGATTAATCAATACCGCTCTGCCACCATAGGTTTCGGCTAAATAACTGGCAAAATAGCCACCTAACGACGAGCCAATAAAGCGCAACACCTGACCTTGCTGTTTAGCTTGCTCAGTGATATTGCACAGTAACATCATTGCGGCTGTGGGTGATGACGGTAATTGTGGTTGCTGAAAATCGACTTGTGGATAATGTTGCTGAATATACAGTGCGGTTTGCATGGCCTTGTCTGACCGCGGGGAACTATTAAAACCATGTATATAAAGCAGCATATTCCCTCGCGAGACGGTTAATGAGTACTAAGCGCCTCCTATTTTACATAAGATGACGCAGTAAACTAGTATCCGCTGGCCTCATTGTCTGGCGCAAAACGATTACCAGGCACGCGATATACGTTAGTACGAATGCTACCATCGCCTGCCAACTCCAGCAAACGATAACCAGGTTGAAGATGATCTAAGGCGAAATAGGATGACAATGGCTTAAATTGTATACACGTTGATGGTGTCGCCATCAATGGAATATGGCCATGAGGTCCAAGATGAGTTCTATCGACTTGCTGATGAACATGTCCCCACAGAATGCCTTTTACCTGCGGATAACGGCTTGTACGTTGTAAAAAGTCTGCTCCATTCATCATGCAATGCTGATCTAACCAGGCACACTGCATTAAAATAGGATTATGATGCATCACTAACAGTACATGCTTATTCGGTTCAGCCTTGATAGCTGCGTCGATTAAAGCAAACTGCTGCTCGCCCATATAACCACCAGGCTTACCAGAAACAGTGGAGTCGAGCATAAGTATCAACCAGTTGCCAATGATAATTCTTTGCTGACCAAACACTTTTTCACCTTGCATGCGCAAGCTCATTAAGCGAGGGTCATCATGATTACCAGGTAAATAATGGCAAGGCAGATCTAACATCTCAATCTTATGCACAAAATGCTGATAAGATTCAGGTGAATAATCTTGGCTAATATCACCCGTAGCCAATAAAAGATGGGCTGGATATTGAGTGGCGATAAAGGTATTTAACACGGCTTGAAGGCTTTGCGCCGTGTTAACGCCCAATAATTGACCTTCAGGATCAGCAAAAAGATGCGGATCAGTAACTTGTACTAATCGCACAGGCTCATTTTCAGCAACAGAATAATGCACTGCGTCTTTAAGCACAAAAGATTCCTAACATGGTAAAAAGAATAAAAAAGCTATGATTGGAAACTCACTCTCCTAGACCCAATCTTCAACAGCTCCTCAAGGAATGCATTCACTTGAAATTTTTCATCGCTATGATGCATATGTAGATTAGGATAATCATACACTGGCTTTAAACGATAAATCTGTTGGCTAGTTAACACTTCTGCTAATTGCGCATCATGATAGATACGAACAATGGCTTTTGGAGATTTAAAAAAATGTCCATTTGGTATCGGGCGCGAAATTTCGATTAACTGAGTATACTTAGTATTTTCAATAAGATTAATCGATAAAGTGCCAAACTCACCGTCAACCTGCCACGGCACATTGACGTTAATTTGTTCAGGTAACCACTTTAAAATATGTGCATAATTTCGACCACAGACTGCTAAAAAAGCACTGATGTTGGGTTGATATTTTTGCTTTTTTTTGAGGTTAAACTCTGCCACTCGATCGTTCCTATCTTGATCATTATCACGTTCAATAACTAAAGTGCCTGACGAATTCTTTGGTAGTTGAGCATCAACCATTGGATACCTAATACCGTCGAAGCATTGTCAATACGACCATTATTAACCCACTCATAAGCTTGTTCGCGACTGACAACATGGACTCGAATATCTTCATTTTCACACTCAAGACCGTGTATACCGCTAGCTTTGGTTGTATCAACATGCCCCCAGAACAAATGAAAACGCTCAGAAGTGCCACCAGGACTGACTAAATAACTGTTTATAGGTGTTAACCCTAATAAACTTAATCCGGCTTCTTCGGCTAATTCACGTTCAGCGACTTGTTCTGGTAATTCGCCAGGCTCAATCATACCTGCCACTAACTCAAGAAGCCAGATTGATTTAGTGGTTGCTAATGCAGGAACCCTAATTTGTTCAATCAGTACAATTTCATCACGAACAGGATCATATGGCAGTACCACCACCGCATGACCTCGTTCAAACACTTCACGGGTAACTTCACCGCTCCAACCACCTTTAAACAACTTATGTTTGAAGGTGTATTCGTCTAACTGAAAAAAACCTTTATACAATACTTTTTTAGATATAAGACTAAAACCTGACTCTGCGTCAAAGCTTGGGACCACGGGTTGCTCGAACATATTTATCCTTGCCTATCAAAACGTAAACAGTCTTATCATTTTGACAGTTTAAATTAACATAATTAATAACTAAGCATTTAAGCTTGCCTAAGCAAAAATAGGCCGAATTAAAATAAAATCTGTTACACTTCAAATTTGACTTGAAAATGAAAAAATCACTACTATTAAGTAGTACACAATTAGTCGTGAGCATAGTAGTGCACAATTATTAACTAGTGCACAATATGTCGATAATCAGCATATCGCGAACAACATATTGTGAACATTAATAATGAGCAATAAATCTCGATATTGAACCACGATATCTTTAGCAAATTATTGTACATAACCATAAAGCAAGTCAGTTAACGCAGATTGCCGCGTTAAGGATGAATGATGTTAACTCATTCACTTAATGAAGGGCATGACCAAATTTATAAGTTACTTAACACCTCAGCATACCGAGGCATTGTCTAAAAAGGGCAGCAAATGAAATTCAAAATTGGTTCATTATACGCAGCATTAGCATTTGCTATCGCAGCACCAGCAGCACAAGCTGATGATTTACTTCAAATATATCAGCAAGCACTTACTAGCGACCCTATCGTTTTACAAGCCAAAGCACAGCGTGATGCGTTATACGAAACCATTCAAGAGAATCGTGCACCGTTATTACCAAAAATCAGTGCAAACGTTGGCTATGCTAAAGCGTGGAATGACCCTTTAGAAGACACCGACGGTTTAACCGGTGGTGTTAGCTTAACTCAAGTTATCTACGATCACAGTGCATGGGTTGGTTTAGACCTTGCTGAAATGGCAGCATCTCAAGCAGATTCAGCTTATGCATCAACATTACAATCACTCATTACCCGTGTCACGAAAGCGTATTTTGATGTTTTAACCGCTAAGGACAACTATGAATTCCAAGGTGCTGAGAAAGCGGCAATTGAACGTCAACTTGAGCAAACTAAACAACGCTTTGCCGTCGGTCTAACCGCCATTACCGATGTTCATGAAGCACAAGCACAATATGACTTAGCTTCAGCATTGGAGATTCAAGCGCAAAACACCTTAGACAACAGCTATGAAGCATTACGTGAAATTACTGGTATAGATCACAAATCAATTAATATTCTTGATACTAGCCGTTTTTCAGCAGGTTCACCTGCCCCAGCAGCATCTGCTGGTTGGTTAAAAATGGCTGAAACAAATAGCATCGATTTAATGACTCAGCGTATTGCTAAAGATATCGCCAACGAAACCATTAAATTGTACAAAGCGGGTCATATGCCGTCATTGAACTTAAATGCTGGTTACAACAAAGGTGTTGATCAAACGCCAGGCCCAGATTACGACAATGCTAATATTGGTGTGACCTTGAGCATTCCACTTTTCGAAGGCTTTAAAGTGACTTCGCAAGTGAAACAAGCTCAATTCAGATATGTTGAAGCTAGCGAGAAACTAGAACAAACTCATCGCAGCGTGACTAAAAACGTGCGTAATAACTTTAACAACGTTACCGCGTCTATCAGCTCAATTAAAGCGTATGAGCAATCTGTGATTTCGTCTGAAAGTGCACTGAAAGCGACTCAAGCGGGTTTTGAAGTGGGTACACGTACAATTGTTGATGTACTGAACCGTACACGTGACTTATATGATTCAAAGCGCCAACTATCTCAAGCACGTTATGGCTACATTAACTCAATACTAGCCCTTAAACAGGCTGCTGGTACGTTAAACGAAGATGATGTTATCTCGATTAACAGCGGACTGATTGCTCAGTAGCCATTAACCGCACATAAAAAAACCGCCTATTGGCGGTTTTTTTATTGGCATAATATTGTTAATCAATTTTATGCTGATTCCTTAGCACGGTTTAACGCTATGTCGAATTAAAAAACTAATTCTACACCAGCAAATGCGCCACTAAACTGAGTATTTTGTGACACACCAGAGAAGTTATTCACATCAAAATTAAACTCGCGGTAACCAACACGAACAGAAGTATCAACAGCTAAACCGTCAAACTGCCATCCTAAACCAGCGCCGTAGTCATACACATTAGATTCATCTAAACCTAACATCACATCAGCAAAGCCAAATAAGCCTAAGCCAATCATACCGACTTGTGCACTGGCGTATCCCATTACAATACCACTGTCGATATTGACTTCTTCAGGGTGGCCAGCATCACTAATGCGTAATGAACCATTCATTAATTTATAGGCAGCGCCTAAATCAACAGACACTAAATCGTTATCAAGAATTTCGTAATACAACACAAAGTCAGTATTACTTAAGTCATTAGTCACCGATGTTGCACCAGTAAAATTGTGACCGTTAAAGTTAAAATCGGCATTGGCAATACCAGCGCTCGACTCAAGACGATTTTCACGAATTTTAACATTAGG
The DNA here is from genome assembly GCF_014164185.1 of Shewanella sp. SG44-6. Lineage (NCBI taxonomy): Bacteria > Pseudomonadati > Pseudomonadota > Gammaproteobacteria > Alteromonadales > Shewanellaceae > Shewanella > Shewanella sp. SG44-6. The sequence goes on from NZ_JACJER010000075.1 coordinate 6,854, forward strand.
CACAAACGGTAATGGATGCTCAACGGCAATCCACACGCTACCTTGTGATGAATCATCATTAAAGCTGTGAGCAACACCACTATCATCATTAAATGTGTTTGTGGTGTCAGCCTGCCAGTAATCAGCGCCTACTTTAAAACCCAATACAGTTGCCGCATGCGCCGATGACACACTTAATAGGCCCACTACTGCTGTGGCAAGAAGAGTCTTTTTCATCATTATCCTTGTGAGAGTAAGTTAGTTAAATCAATTACCGCGGCATTTGCACGCGAAATATAATTAGCCATCACCAACGAGTGATTAGCCACTAAACCAAAACCATTTCCATTAAGAACCAAAGGGCTCCAAACTGTTTGCTGAGTTGCTTCAAGTTCACGAATAATTTGACGTAAACTGACCTCAGCATTTTTCTTTTCTAATACGTCGGCAAAATCCACTTCAATGGCGCGCATAAAGTTCAATAATGCCCAAGCTGAACCACGACTTTCATAAAATACGTCATCAATTTTCCACCAACTGGTTTTAACTTCATTACTTGTTAAACCAGGAGTCGATTGACGGGCAGAGATATCACCTGCTAAATCAGTATTCAATCGCTCTTGACCCACACTGGCAGATAAATTTTGTGACATGCTGCCTAAGCGTTTCTGAACTTCTTTAAGCCATTCATTCAAGTTGTCTGCACGGGCATAAAACTGGGCATTATTGTTATCTGCATCGCTGATTTTAGCACGATAAAGTTTCAGCAATTTGATTGCATCACGATATTCACCTTCGGCACTAGGCACTAACCAACTGGTGTTATCGATGTTTAATTTCGAGTGTGCCGCTAATAAATCACTATCTGCAGAAGACTGCGACTGTGAGCGACTAAACTCTTTACGCATTATAAGCGCTAAATCGCGCACTTGCTCTAATGCACCAAATTCAAATGCAGGCATATTATCCATCATTACCGACGGAGGCATAATATCATTAGATAGCCAACCACCTGGTTTATCCAGCAAAGTTTCCATGGTGGCAATTAATGACGTTGTTGTAGCATAGCCCACAATTAACTTGCCACTATCTGTTTGCTGCGATGCCGGTTTAATCGGATCTGGTTCAATACTCCACCATACACTGACAAAATAAAGTACTAAACCAATCACACCAACAACGGCTAAAATCTTATTCCTTGTTACTTGCATCAATATAACTCCTTAATGATGGTGATGATGTTCAACAGTCTCATCATGTTGAGTCGCGGCTTGTTTAAGCACGGGAAGCTCAATCATAAGTTGCTGACCATCTTCAAAAATTAATTCTAAAGCCACATTATCATTTACGGCCAAAGGCGCAATTAACGACAACAACATCACATGGTCACCAGTAGGTTGCAAGGTTAACGCCCCGTGAGACGGTATGGTAAACCCTTCAACTTGGCGCATTTTAATCATGCCATCTTCTTTTAGAATTGTGTGTAACTGTGCCACTTTTGCCGCACTTGTCTTCACGCCAACAAGCTTAACATCGCTATTGTTGTGATTTTCTAAGGTAAAATAAGCAGCGGTGTTAGGCACACTCGCAGGCATGGCTCTAACATACCCATCAACTAACATTACGTTAGCTGTGGCTGCGAATGATATTGATGATAACACTAAAAAGTTAAACAGATGTTTGAATATTGCTTTCAATGTCTTAAACTCCATGCAATTCCACTCGCGTTCATTAAAGGAAACTACGAATGAATCATATTCAGGTAAGAGATGATCAAGGCGTACGTATCATCAGTTTTAATCGTCCAGAAAAGCGCAATGCCTTTAATCTAGAAATGTATCAGCAATTTACAGAATACCTGATCCAAGGTGAAGCAGACAATGATATTCGTGCCTTTATGTTTCATGGTACAGAAAACTGTTTTACCTCTGGTAATGATATCGTAGATTTCCTCCAAAGTGGCGCCTTAGATGATAATCATCCAACCGTTAAATTCTTGTTTTGTTTATTAGATCTTAAAAAACCTGTGGTCGCTGCGGTAACGGGGGCGGCGGTGGGAATTGGTACAACTTTGCTGCTGCATTGTGACTTAGTGTACGCTGATAATAATGCTAAATTTCAAATGCCTTTTGTTAATTTGGCCTTGGTACCAGAAGCCGCTTCGAGCATGTTATTACCATTAATTGTTGGCCAACAAAAAGCAGCCGAACTCATTTTACTTGGCGAAGCCTTCGATGCACAAACTGCGGCAGATTTAAATATTATTAACCGCGTGGTGGCCCAAGACGAGCTGATTAGCTTCAGTTTAGCCCAGGCAAAAAAATTGGCTGCACTGCCACCCTTATCTATGCAAGCATCAAAACGGCTTTTACGTCATAACCAGGCTGAAGTGAAAGCCCAGATGAAATTAGAATTAGTTGAGTTTGCAGAGCGTCTACAAAGCGATGAAGCAAAACAGCGCTTCCAAGCTTTCTTAAAAAAATAAATCCATTGACACTATAATCTCTCTGCGGGGAAGCTACTATCCCCGCTTACCCAACACTGGGTAAGCCTTAAAATCGAGATGTTTTTTGACTCATTACCACTGCAATCACAAAGTACGCTAACAAACTAATACTTGGGTTTGTTAATACTAATCCTATCGTTACGACTCGGGTCCAAAGTAATGACCAACCATATTGTTTCGCTAACTTAGCCGAGACCCCACAAACAATTCGGGTTTCATCTCGTAATCTATTGATTAAACGGTTCATATTATCCTCACGTATTGAACAAAGTTTATTGTTGTAAGTCATGACTTATCGGTTAAGCTTGGTCATTAATGCTTGGCCACAACAGCCAGCTGACTAACGTCGCACACAGTGCAAAACTGATAACTGGCAATAACAATAACGACATTAATGGCAGCACCAAGCCTATATTTATCAGCCAATCCATTACTTATTCTCAGCAGCAACAGTGGCACTAACTTTTGGCTGTTCAAAACTAGCAAACTCTAATGCCGAATTAATTTCATAAACTTGTTCAGCAATTTGGGTTTGTAACGACAGCATTAACTCTTGCTTCACATTTGAAATCATCTCCTGGCTCACTTGAGTCATATTTTGCTCTAGCACTGCAACCGTGTTAGAAATTGAAATTTCATCAGCTTGTGCCGAAGCACTGGCAGTGACAAGTAATGCTGCAGCAATTGATAATTGAACACTACGGCGAATCACGTTGGTTAAAGTAAACATAATGGCATCCTTTCTTGTGTTGGTTTGTTGCAACTAAACACCCGCTTAGTTGATTACACAATAGATATTACAAACGCCGTGCCAACTTTTAAAAATAGCCGTAAGCATATAATTTTAAAAACAAATAAATTAATTATTATTTAATCAACTGAACTAAATCCGTGAACAAAAAACCAACAGGTAGTAAAATTCACCAGATAGTTAGTAAAAATGACCACCGATACTTATTCGCCGTGATACACGCTATAACGTGTGACAATAAATGTTCAGATATCTGCGAGAGTTACTGTGGTAACAATCCATTAATTAATGAGTGATGGCCGCTTAAGGGTAGGAGGATTGTTGAGAGTTATGCTCAAAATAGCACTAATAATCATCACCTTAAGTGAAGGGTTTATTGCCACGATGTTACTTAAAGGAACAAACGAAAAAGCGCCTAACAATAGGCGCTTTTTCTCTGATAATAGCAGTTTTCAACATGTACGTTTGGGCGTTTATTTCACCACATATTCTTGTGAAATAACCAAAGCGATATCAAATAGCTTGGTCACTGCTAAGGGCTTCAGCATCAACAAACTCAGCAGCGGTTAACACAACCCCAATATCAGCATTAGGTTTATGAGCATTCTCACTTAAATGACGACGCCAGCCACGGGAACCCGGTAACCCTTGGAATAAACCAATCATGTGACGGGTAATATGGTTTAAACGACCGCCCTGGGCTAAATGAGCCTCAATATACGGCAACATTTGCTCAATCACTTGCTGACGAGTAATCACTGGTGTATCGAGTCCACACAACTGCTGATCCACTTGCGCCAATATATAAGGATTTTGATAAGCTTCACGCCCCACCATCACTCCATCTAGCAGGGCTAAATGCAGCTTAGATTCTTTAAGGGTTTTAATACCACCGTTAATGCTAATGTTCAAGTGTGGATAATCATGCTTTAACTGATAAACCCGTTCATAATCTAACGGCGGAATTTCACGGTTTTCTTTCGGGCTTAACCCTTGTAACCAGGCTTTACGCGCATGAATCGTAAATGCACTACAGCCTCGTGCGCTGACAATTTCAATAAAATCAGTTAAAAACTGATAACTGTCTTGCTCGTCAATTCCAATACGGGTTTTTACCGTGATCGGAATATCGGTGACTTGCTTCATGGCATCAACACATTGCGCAACTAACTCAGGCTCGGCCATTAAACACGCACCAAAGCGACCATTCTGCACTCTATCAGATGGACAGCCTACATTGAGGTTTACTTCATCATAACCGCGCTCAGCAGCTAACTTAGCACACGCTGCTAAATCCACCGCGTTAGAGCCACCCAACTGTAATGCCACTGGATGCTCTTGCTCGTTATAAGCTAAATAGTCGCCCTTACCTTGTAATATGGCACCCGTGGTGATCATCTCGGTATACAGCAACGCCTTGCTCGACATTAAGCGGGCAAAGTAGCGATAGTGGCGATCAGTCCAATCTAGCATCGGTGCTATGGAAAAGGTGCGATCAAGCGTATCTGTTGGTATGACTAGCTTTGGCGTTGTATTCACTGAATTTTTTACACTCATAATTTGCGGTATTGATGCACGTTTTTAGCTGCATTTAGTTAATCGGTTATGCACAAGGAGCCAGTAAGAAAGTTATAAATTAAGCAAATACAACTAGGCAGCCCTAAATAATGGCTAATTATATCATTAACCCGTCATCGAGAAACAAGTGTCTACGGATTTAGGTTTAGGAAAAGATAAAGGTGCGATCTAGCATATACGTTAGTATGACTAGCTTTTCCGTTGTATTTAAAGAATTAACGGCTCTCAGATTTTGAGTTTATTTTAAACGTTTTTAGACGCCAAGGAACCATAATGCATTGGGAAAATGGAAATGGAGAACCCGAAGTGATGACGTCTTATAGCATTCAAAAAAGTGACAAAGCTAATGGTGCAAGTAAGTACCGTTGCTTAATTCGCAAAAAAGGCTATCTATTAGTAGCAACGGTTATTGTTTAGTTTGTTTAGTTTATAATTGTTTTAATTCAGATCTAAGCGCAGATATTTGACGGTCTATGGATTCGACTTCTGTACTTCCCTGTTGCATCACAGCGGTCATTTCTTGCGCTAAACTTTGCTGCCAAGTTGCCCCTGCTAAATTATTATTAGCTCGCTTACCTGTTGTACGCAATTGCTCGATCTTGTCATCACGATCTTTGAACGCTTTTTTCCTTTCTTTTTCAAGGTTTCTAATTTCCCGTTCAATTTTTTGTTTACGTAAGTATTGAGCGATTTCAGCTTTTTTATCACGCGGATTAACACTAGTATCCTGCAGCCTTGCATCTGTAATCTCGTTAGTTAGGTTTTCAGGATAACCTCTTGATGGTGCAACTACGCTACCTACATTACTTAAATCTAACGGTTCGCTTTGGTCGTCGCACGGGTCGGCTTGATATTTACCATCCGCACACTTATATACTTCTGCGGAAGCAGAAGCAGACACCATGATTAAAATAACGATTAATGATTTTCCATCCATAGAACACCTCTTATTTAGTTATTTTTATTGTACAACGGTATGATTTCTGAACAAAACTAAATTGAAATTTATGAAACCTAATCCAAAACAATAGTTTAAGGTTACAAAAACAGAGAAAACGAAGGTTTATCTTCTTACCACTTTTCAAGACGGCAGTTTTCATGATAGCACTTTTGCTTAACCAAATAGAAAAACTCTCGCCTACGGGCACTTAACCCAGTCTCATGCGACCTATCTTTATTTGTTATATGCAGTTTGGTTGCTCGATACTATGCTCAGTTGGTTGCGGTGTTATGGTCATGACTTTAACACCTTTTGGTGATTCAAAACGGTGCCAAACATCTTTGGGGATAACCAACATTTGCCCCGTCGATAAAAGGCTACGTTGCTCTACGTTACCATCCAAAAGGATTAATGTAGTTTCGCCACCTAAAACCTGAACAAACTCATCACCTTTTGGATGCTTTTCCCACTCACTAAACCCAGAATAATGAGCGATATATACTCCACCATCGCTATACTCAGATAACAGTGCAAAAGCATTTTTTGCTTGTTCATTAGTGGTTTCTGGCGTTCTATCTTTGAGAAACTCAACTCGTGAAAATTGATCGTTTATGGTGATTGCTACAGATTTCGACACTTGCTTGCTCCTTGTACTACATAACGTTCTAGTATTTGTGTACTGCGCTGTTTGCAAAGCATAAATCACTTATTGGACTTAGCCATTGCCGAGTCCAGATTAGTTGGTACGCTTTATACTGTAGGAGTTTTGTTTTTTGAGCGCGGTCTCACGCTTACAAAGTAGGTTTGAATAGATTGATACTGACAAGTGTTTAAGTCTTTCATTGAAATCCCTTTTTTTATTGCTGTGTTCCATCACACTGTTTTTAGTTTAGCTGATTCAATGAGGATAATACACTCAATTGAAGCTCCATTTAGCTCAGCGCAGCAGCTTAGTTCAACGCGGTAATGAGGTATGAGCAACGCCAGCACCGAAACTATTGCACCGTAAACATAAAACCCAGCCTTTAGCTGATAATGCCAAATGTTAGGAACCATTCTTAAATGCTTTATTAGCATTCTGGTTTAAAGTGGTAATCCTGAAGCTTTTGAAGCCCTTTACCCATCAAAACTATGACAACAGAACCGACTAATACAGGGGTAACCAAAAACAACCATCCTTGCCCTGAAAGCATAATTAGAATTGGATTTGCTCCAGCAGGTGGGTGGGTTGTTTTGCAAACCAACATACTGGTAACACCTAACCCAGTCGCTATTGCGACTGTAACCGGAGTTACGCCTATGTATTGGTAGAAAAACACTCCGATAAATGCCGTTATCAAATGTCCAAAAATAACATTTTTTGGCTGAGCCAATGGACTACTTGGCACACCAAACACAAGCACTGCAGTAGCTCCAAATGGAGCCATAATTAATACAGCATTATCTATGTTAGCTTCAATTAATGACAATAAACCAATGGTAAATGACGCCCCGATCCCAGCAATTACAGCTAACAAATAACGATTCATATACACACCCAAAAAGTAGAACGACTTGTCTACCGACAATTGTAGACAAGTCGTTCTACTTTTGTCAATATAAGGACAACTAGTTTTATGGAAATCATGATGAGCAAGAAACGTGAGCTACTGTTAAACACAGCGCTAGATCTTTTTTACCGACAAGGTATTAACTCTATTGGAATTAACGAAGTCATTAAGGTATCAGGAGTAGCTAAAAAAACTCTATACAATCACTTTAACGGCAAAGACGATTTGATCATGGCTGCGTTAAACCAAAGGCATCAAATCTTCATGAGCTGGCTAGAGCGTAAGCTAAGACAAACAACAAGCGACCATGAGTTAATCGATGTTCTATTCCAATCGTTACACAGTTGGTTTAGTGGAAATGAAGCTGAACTAGGTGGTTTTAGAGGATGCTTTTTCATCAATACGTCAGCAGAATTTAGTAACCCAGAAAGCGATATTTCTCGCTATTGCTGTTACCACAAAGAACAAGTACGCCAGCTTATTCAAAACAAACTAAACAATGCTTCACCGGATCTCATAAATGCTATCTGTTTACTTAAAGAAGGCGCCATCACGACTGCATATATGACAGGGAAAAGTGCTGAAATAGTCCAGAGTAGTGTAAATATTTTGCATCGCCTTGAGTGCTAACGGCTTATGTAACGGACGTACTGATAACCTCTGGCCGTTTAACACCACACCAAACAGATCAAACTCTTTATCTATGATTAACTTAATAAGAGTACATCTCAAGTATTTGGGCGGGTTTCACACTTGAGATAAGAACGCCACTTCGCGCGGCTATCCTTATTTGGTAAACGAAGATTTGCTGCTGTCCAATCTCTTGAGCAAAACCACCGACCATCACCTTGAGAGTCGCCAATTCATTTGACTCAACTGAAGCTGTAATGATTGAAACACAATTCATTGCCCTACCTTGCTCGAAAGTAAAGTCATTCATATGTTCACTACTAAGATATTTACTTAGGTAGCATGCTAATGCTCCGCTAGCACTCCCTGTAGCTGATTCCTCTGGTATGCCAAACAAAGGCGCAAAGTTACGACAACTCGCTGTCAGGCCGCTTTTTCCCTCGCACAATTCAAAAGCATGCAGACCAACTAAATCATGTTTTTTACAGAATTCACTGAGTAAATGTTCATTTACCTGGATTTTATCTAGATACCCAAATGGCACTGGAACCATAATATCAGGCAGGCCTGTTGAAATAACCTCGATTGGTAATTGAGTTGACGCTAACGTTTTCACGTCAATGCCAATTAACTCCGATATAGCCTCGTACCCAAAAACCCCAAGATATTCAGGTAGCTTTTGCTCCATCACTATTTGACCATTAGACGCTATAGTCACAGCAAGTAAACCGACTTTCGTCCTTTGGACATATCGCCCTGCGGTGATGACTCCTTTTTTATACATTATTGAGAATGCAGCTAAGGTAGCGTGCCCACAGAAGTCAACTTCACCCGTTATGGTAAAAAAAGACAAGCCAAAGTCGACTTCATCATCTTGAGATACAAAAGCAGTTTCTGAATAACCAACGACCTGTGCTATTGCTAACTTTTGTTCGTTAGACAGATTATCTGCCTGCAATACTACGCCTGCAGGGTTTCCTCCGCTTCCATTGGCAGTAAAGGAATTAACCAAAAAAGCGTCAACTTTCATCAATCTCTATTTCTCCTTATTAAGCTGATTGAACGGCTCGAGCGATAAGTTAACCCGCTTAAGCTATTGATTTACCTCATCCTAGATTGACCATGTTACTGATACAAAACGATTAAATTATCAACAAGATAGGTTTAAGAAATCAGTAATGTAAATACATTATCAATGTGTAAACCTCTCAATTTCAACTTAATATTTGTTTTTGCAACTGACGTCTCTTTCAATTTCATTTTTGTGTTCTAAGCTTGAAGCTGTATTCCATTTTGCTGATATAGTAAGCATTTATAAAAATCAGTAACTATGATGGTTTATCATGATAGGGTCGTGTAACGTGATGTTCTGTCTATTCTCTGCCTATGACCTATCGCCAATTTTTGAATCTAGAAGGATCGCTTAGCCTATGAACGTTGAATTCATTAACCCATTCCTTGTTTCTTTAATCAATGTTATCTCAACCATGGCAACTATTGAGTTAACGCCTGGTAAGCCACAATTGAAAAATCATGATATTGCAAAAGGCGACGTATCAGGCTTAATGGGCATGATAAGTCCTAAAACCCGCGGCTCACTGTCGATTACCTTCGAACAGTCATTAATTCTTGAAATAATGAACAATATGCTAGGGGAAAAACCAGAATCCATTAATGAGGACATAACCGATTTAGTCGGTGAAATAACCAATATGGTGACGGGTGGAGCTAAAAATTTATTAAGTGAAAAAGGATATGATTTTGATATGGCCACTCCGGCCGTCGTCTCTGGCAAAAATCATACTATTTCCCACAAAGCCCGCGGCAAAAAAATTATGATGCCCTTTAGTCATAAGCACGGCAATGTGTTTATCGAAATTTGTTTTGAAGATGTATAAGCTTGTAAAGACGAATGATATTTCAGCTAAAATGGTGCCGCATAAACTAAAATGCCCAAGACGCAACAGCGTATTGGGCAAAACGCAGCATGGTTACGTTGCTAGTCAAGTAACTCAACCACAACCCGTGGGGTTAATTTAGTCACTAACTCATAAGCAATAGTGCCAATATGCTCAGCCACTTCCTCTACCGCGAGGGTTTTACCCCAAAGCTGCACGCTGTCACCAACTTTATCTTGCGCATCTGCGCCCAGATCTACCGTTAGCATATCCATCGATACTCGGCCAACAATTGGCACCCTGCGGCCATTAATCCACACCGGTGTACCTTCTGGCGCATTACGCGGATATCCATCACCGTAACCCATAGCCACCACACCTAAGCGGGTATCATGTTTCGCGGTCCACACGGCGCCGTAGCCCACGCTATCACCGGCTTTATGCTCACGAACAGCAATTAAATTAGACACCAGTTCCATAGCCGGAATCAGTTGATGGTTAATCCCTTTGTCGCCAACAACTGGAGATATGCCATAAAGTGCGATGCCTGGTCTTATCCAATCGGCTTGGCTTAATGGCCAAAATAATGTTCCGGCTGAATTGGCTAAAGTACGATCGCCATCTAAGTGACTTGTCAGTTGTTCAAAGGCATCCATCTGCTTTTGAGTCAGCTGATTATCAGGTTCGTCTGCACAGGCAAAATGGGTCATCAAATGGATCGGTTTAGCCACTTGTGGGCAAGCCATTAAACGCTGATATATGCCGGAAAACTGCTCTAAACTAAAGCCGATACGATGCATACCGGTATCGATTTTTATCCATACGGTGACCGGATTATCGAGCTTAATGGTTTCAAGCATTTGCAGTTGTGATTCATGATGCACGACAGTGTCGATATTATGGGTGACCAACAACGGCAAGTCGGACTGGCGGAAAAAGCCTTCTAATAATAGAAGCTTACCTTTTACGCCGCCGTCTCTGAGCTCCAATGCTTCTTCCAGCCTTGCTAAACCAAAGCCATCGGCGCCGCCGTAATATTTACCTGCACTTTCTATAAAATTTAATATACCAACACTTTCTGCAACGTTTAGCAGACCATGACCGTAACCATTGGCTTTAACCACAGCCATAATTTTGCTATCTGGTGCAATAAGACGCAGTTGTGCTAGGTTACTTTGTAATGCGTAACGACTGATTTCTGCACGGGGAAAAGGTTTCAATAGATTGCCTTAATTAACAATAAATAACATGGCGCGGCTTGCTGCCTGTTAGGAGGTTTAGTGCCATAAAGAACCCCTCACTAACAGAGATAAACTCGTATCATAAATAACGATACTAAAAACACAAATATAATCTAATCAATGATTAATCTTCTTCGAATTGCGGCCCAGCATAATTATCAAAACGAGAGAACTGACCTTGGAATACCAGTCGAATTCGCCCAATCGGCCCGTTACGCTGTTTACCAATAATGATTTCAGCGGTGCCTTTATCTTCTGAGCTGTCGTTATACACTTCGTCACGATAGATAAACATGATCAAATCGGCATCTTGCTCAATAGCACCTGATTCACGCAAGTCAGAGTTAATTGGGCGCTTATCGGCACGTTGCTCTAGCGAGCGGTTAAGCTGTGATAAAGCAATAACAGGCACTTCTAACTCTTTGGCTAAAGCTTTTAATGAACGAGAGATTTCTGAAATTTCTAAAGTACGATTATCTTTTAACGCTGGCACCTGCATTAACTGCAGGTAATCGATCATGATCATTGATAAGCCGCCATGCTCGCGCGCAATCCGTCTGGCACGACTGCGCACTTCTGTGGGGGTTAACCCTGAGCCATCATCGATGTACATTTTACCTTGCTCAAGCATAATGCCCATGGTTGATGACACGCGAGCCCAATCTTCATCATCTAATTGACCAGTACGAATTTTGGTTTGATCAACCCGGCCGAGTGAGGCCAGCATACGCATCATGATCTGTTCTGATGGCATCTCGAGACTAAAAATAAGCACTGGCTTATCTTCATTCATGGCGGCTTGTTCGCACAAGTTCATCGCGAAGGTGGTTTTACCCATCGAAGGACGTGCGGCAACAATAATTAAGTCGCCAGACTGAAACCCGGCGGTCATTTTATCTAAGTCATTAAAACCACTTGAAACGCCGGTTACCCCGTTATGAGGATTGTTATAAAGCTGTTCAATCCTATCGACGGTTTTTTCAAGAATACTTTTAATGTTTTCCGGGCCTTCATTGGCATTGGTTCGCATTTCAGCAATTTTAAAGACTTTGGTTTCGGCTAAATCTAATAATGCACCAGAATCACGCCCTTCAGGATTGTAACCTGCATCAGCAATTTCATGGGCTACAGCAATCATGTCACGCACCACGGCACGTTCGCGCACGATATCCGCATAAGATAAAATATTACCGGCACTGGGAGTATTTTTGGCAATTTCGCCTAAGTAAGCAAAGCCGCCGGCATCATCTAATTGGTCTTCAATTTCGAGTTGTTCAGATACGGTAATCAAATCCAGCGGTTGGCCAGATTCCATTAAACGTTGCATTGCCGTAAAAATCATTCGATGAGAACGAGAATAAAAATCTTCTGGCACAACCGCTTCAGAAACACGATCCCACGCTTCAGCATCTAGCATCAACCCACCTAAGACGGATTGTTCAGCTTCAATAGAGTGAGGAGGCAATTTTAAGGCATTAACTTCTACATCTCTCTGCCTGTTTCTTGCTTTAAAAGCACCTTGCTGTGACATTAACACTCCCAATTTACAACGACTTTATAAAATATGGTATAACACCGTGGTGTAGCTTATTTCGCTGTCATTACGAATTCAAATGACAACTTCGTCAAACGCAAATAATCATTTAAGGAAAAATACATGCGTATCATACTCGTTGCAGCACTGGTGCTGACATCAGGCCTAGCTTTGGCCGATGAAGGCCAATGGCAGCCATATCAAATGCCATCCATTGCAGACAAACTTCAGCAACGTGGTATTGATATTCCCGCATCACAACTGGCCGACTTAGGGCAGTACCCAATGAATGCAGTCGTCAGTTTGGGCTATTGTACCGCCAGTTTTGTATCCCCCCAAGGCCTAGTTGTCACAAACCATCATTGTGCTTATCGCGGCATACAATATAACAGTAAAAAAGAACATAATTACCTCGCAAATGGCTTTTTAGCAAACACCCAAGCAGAGGAACCTTCCGCAGGGCCAAATGAACGTTTATACATTACCCAAGCAGTCACCAATGTGACCGATGAAGTAATGGCTAACTTAAGCACCGAACCTATGGCTCGCTTTGAAGGCATAGAAACTAACAGTAAAGCCTTAATTAAACTCTGTGAAGCAGATGACAACTATCGATGTTCGGTTAACAGCTTTCATCATGGATTAGAATATTATCTGACAAAACAGTTAATTATTCGAGACGTGCGTTTGGTGTATGCACCACCCAAGAGTGTTGGCGGATTTGGCGGCGACATCGACAACTATGAATACCCTCGTCATTCTGGCGATTTTACTTTTTTACGCGCCTATGTGGGTAAAGATGGCAAGCCAGCAACGTTTAATAAAAATAACGTGCCATACCGGCCTAAAAGCTATTTAAAAATTAATGCCGATGGAGTAAAAGCTGGCGATGGTATCTTTGTTGCCGGTTTTCCAGGTTCTACCAGCCGTTACAATTTAACCAGTGAACTACAATTTGCCAGTGATTGGATATACCCAACTTACGCAAAACGCTACCAATTACAAATTGACACCATCACTTTAATGGGTGATGTCGATAACGATATCGCGCTTAAATATGCCGGTACAATCGCCTCTATGGCTAACCGGATGAAGAAACTCAATGGCTTATTAGATGGTTTCAGCGCAACTGATATTGTCGGCATTAAGCAGCAACGTGAAAATGACTTTCTCGCTTGGCTTAAAAAAGATCCTGGCGCTAATCAAGAGTTAATCAATAACCTTGAAGCGTTACTCGCCGAACAACATCAACAAATGCAAACCACTTATTTCTTTAAAAATGCCCAATCTAGCGAAATGCTCCAAGCCGCGAGCAAGCTTTACCGTTTAGCTCAAGAAAGAAAGAAACCCAATGATCAACGTGAATCTGGGTTTCAGCTTCGTGATATGAAAATGTTTAAAGCGGCACTTAAACGTATCGATAGTAGCTTTGATCCGGTGGTTGATAAAATCTTGTGGTTACAAGACTTACAAGCCTATATCAGCCAACCACTTAAAAACGAAGTGTTTGATAATGCCTTAAGCATTTCAGATGATTTTGAAGAGCTAGAGTCAAAGGTTGAAGGCTTATATGCACTCACTGAGCTCACTGATCAGGCTAAACGCCTTGCATGGATGAGTAAAACAGCAGAGGAGTTTGAAGTTAGCGGAGACCCATTTATTCGATTAGCTGTGGCTATTTACGATACCAATATGGCTATGGAAAAGAGCGAAAAATTACTTTACGGTAAGCTTTCATCTGTTCGTCCGGAATACATGAAGGCGATTATTGACTATTACAAATCAAATAACTGGCCTGTATATCCTGATGCTAACCGTACCCTACGCATAACTTATGGCATGGTTGATGGTTACCAATCTAAAGATGCGTTATACAAGCAGCCATTTACTCGTTTAGCAGGCATTCTAGCTAAAAACACCGGTGAAGCGCCCTACAATGCCCCGACTAAGCTGTTAGATGCAATTAAAGCTGACGACTTAGGCAAACATCGCGTCACTTCAGTCTATAGACAGCAAAGCAGTTGTCAGTTTATGTCTTGTTTAGATAAGCCTGCTGATTTTAACTCTGTACCGGTTAATTTTTTATCCAGCGCCGACACCACTGGCGGCAACTCTGGCTCACCGGTATTTAATGGTAAAGGTGAATTAGTTGGGCTTAACTTCGACTCAACTTATGAAGCGATCACTAAAGACTGGTTCTTTAACCCCACGATCACTCGCGCCGTGCATGTCGATATTCGTTATATTTTGTGGATGATGGATAAAGTCGATCACGCTGATAACTTGATAAAAGAATTAACCTTAGTGACTAATACAGCAGGAGAAACCGAGATACCAGCAGATACAGCAACTGAGGCCACTATCGAAGCGAATACCAATTTTGATAATGACACAGTCACTGAGTCAGTACCTGAATTAACCACCACAGCAGATACTGAAGATAAAGCTGAGTTCTCTGACCAAGCAATTGAAGCTGCGACAGAAGCACAAGCAACAACTGATCTCAGTGATGAATCAGCACCTGAATTAGTCCCTACAGAAGATATTGGAGATGCTGTTACTGAAGATGTAGATACTGAAGATAGAGTTGAATTATCCAACCAAGCGACAACTGAAGTCGCGATTGAATCTGAACTCGCGAGTGAATCTGCACCTAAATTAATCTCTACACTAGATACTGAAGATCAACTTGAGTTCTCTAACCAAGCGACAACTGAAGCCCCTGCTGGGGTCGTAAATGAAGCCACCAATGAACCTCAAGCAGCAACTGAAGCCGTCAACGAAACTACTGATAAAGCAGAGGCAGCAACAGAACTCTCGAGTGAATCAGCACCTAAATTGGTCCCTACCGCAGATATTGAAGATCAAGCTGAGTTACCTAACCAAGCGACAACTGAAGCCGCGATTGAAGCTGAAATCTAGCGTGAATCAGCACCTAAATTGGTCCCTACCGTAGATATTGAAGATTAAACTGAGTTAACTAACCAAGCGACAACTGAAGC
>NZ_JACJER010000076.1:0-22261 GCF_014164185.1 Shewanella sp. SG44-6
AAAATAAGAAATAAAAGGGAAAACATGATCTCTGTGTTAAAAGCTAGGCGAAACATATTATGCTTAAGTACATTACTCACGTTAGTCATGTCGTATAACGCTATATCAGACACCCTTGAACTCTCAACTCTTGAATGGCCGCCATTCACGGGATCTCGTTTAATCAATAAAGGCATTACGAGCCAGATAGTAGAACATGCATTAAACAATGAAGGTCATAAACTTAGGATCACGGTTTTACCTTGGAATCGGGCTATAAGAATGGTGAAGATGGGCTATGCCGCGGGATACTTTCCTGAATATGATACGGCCACAGATGAATTTTTGCTGTCTGACTCTTTAGGACATAGTTCGTTAGGATTACTTGAACGAAAAACAGATCCCATAGCTTGGCATAACGTGAGTGACTTAAATAATTACACCTTAGGTGTCATCACTGGTTATCTCAATACGGTTGAAATTGATGCG
Source organism: Shewanella sp. SG44-6 (assembly GCF_014164185.1). Taxonomy (NCBI): domain Bacteria; kingdom Pseudomonadati; phylum Pseudomonadota; class Gammaproteobacteria; order Alteromonadales; family Shewanellaceae; genus Shewanella; species Shewanella sp. SG44-6. The sequence goes on from NZ_JACJER010000076.1 coordinate 469, forward strand.
ATGATATTAGATGGCAGTCAAAAAATTGAAACCGCAAGAAATGATAAACAAAACATCTTGAAACTCGCTGCGGGTCGTATTAACGCGATTATAATTGACGTTAATGTGTACGATTTCCTAAAGTCAGACCCTCAAATTGCAGAAATTGCGGATCTGCTGCAAATTAATGAAAAAATATTAGAATCTAAGAGCTTGCATGTTGCATTCGAGAATAATCAGCAAGGAAAAAAGTGGTTAGAGATTCTTAATAACGGTCTATCTAAGTTTAATCCTCAAGCTGTTTTGGACGCTTCGCTACAAGAAATGCGACAAAACAAGTGATATTACTGCAATAGATAACTGTAAACCTGCACTCAATGATCCATCCGAATACGCTTGCATCTCCCCATAGTTATCAAGTCCAGCGCCCGTGTAATCCACAATTGCACATTGCAGCCATTAAGCTCAAGTAAGACTGTTGTCCATACAATGGGATCCGTTCATTGACCCACCCTAATTGTTACAATATTGTATTTAAAAGAATTTAAACTGTAACAACAGTTTATTATCATACTTTATAAGTGTGAATTAAGTCTTTGGGGGTCAGTTCATTTAAGCGCTGAATAAAACTATAAACATAAGAGCACATGAGTAATGACAATATCAAAACTATCTATCGCTGCACTTTTGACAGGATTAGCATTCAATGTAAATGCTAACTTGCTCATTAGTGAAGTTCTGTATGACACACCTAATAATGACAGCACTGAAGAGTATGTTGAGCTGTTTAATGCTGGATGTGATGTTATCGACCTGAGCCAATATCAAATTAGCGATAACGGCAGCAGCTATAACTTGCAAGGCAGTTTAGCCTCTGGAGAGTACTTCACCGTAGCAGCAAACTCTGCCGGTTTTAATAACTTATTTAATCTATTACCCGATCTGTCTGGGATGCCCTTAGCATTAGGTAACTCTGGCGATTTTGTGCGCTTAAATAAAGGTGCCCAAGAAATAGATGTCGTGGCTTGGGAAGGCGGCATTTCTGGGTGGTCTTTAAATGTTCAAGATGTGTCGTTATATCGCACCACGGTACTCAACACTAAATCAGCGGCCGATTGGAACGCAAGTAATACCCCAGGGACACCAAGCACAGGTTCACTGACCACTAATTGTGGTGGTACTGGCGGCGTTAGCGATAATCAACTCGGTAATGGTCAAGCTAAAACTAATTTAACTGCCAGTACAGGCCAAACACTAAAATACCTTGCCGACCTTCCTGCTAATGCCACTCAAGTGACGGTGACCATGAGCGGCGGCAGTGGAGATGCCGATCTTTATGTGCGCCAAGGTAGTGAACCGACATCAAGTGAATATGATTGCGCGCCTTATATGTCAGGTAATAATGAGCAGTGCCCTATTAGTAACCCTGTTGCAGGACGTTACTACATTAACCTTCAATCTTATGCTGCCTTCAGTGGTGTCAGCCTTGTACTTAATTATACCGTTAACACGGATACGGGTGGTGGCACAGGCACTGGTGAGGGAGACGGATCCGCTGGAGATAACAGCAATTATGCGTTCAACACCTACTATGCAGCTGCCATTGGCCAATCTGGTGCAGCACTTAAAGCGAGTCTGAATCAGATAATTAAAGGCCATACGCGCTTTAGTTATAGTCAAGTATGGGATGGATTGGGTTATGCCGACGAAGACCCAGCCAATAGTAACAATGTCATTTTATTGTATACCGGCCGTTCAGAACCCAAAACCAATCGTGCAGGTATGAGTAACTCACAAGATGCATGGAATCGTGAACACGTTTGGGCTAAAAGTCATGGATTTCCTGACAGCAGTCAGTATGCCTATACAGATTTACATCATCTTCGACCAGCCGATGTCTCTGTTAACAGCAGCCGTGGTAACAAAGATTTTGATGTGGGTGGCAGCGAAATATCAGAAGCACCAGGCAACCATACCGATGCTGATAGCTTTGAGCCAATGGATGAAGTCAAAGGCGATGTGGCGCGAATGATCTTTTATATGGATGTACGTTATGAAGGCAATGATAACAGCAGCACGCCTGATTTAAGCATCGCAAATGGCACAACCAATACTGGCGCTGCGTTATTGGGCGATCTGTGTACCTTGTTAAATTGGCACCTGCAAGATCCCGTCAGTGACTGGGAACGCCGCCGAAATAACCGTATCTTCGAATGGCAGAAAAATCGTAATCCTTTTATTGATAATAGCGGCTGGGCAAGTGAGCTATATGGCGCATCGTGCCAGTAGGTATTAGCCATCATAGGTAAATGATTAAGCGCAGCCATATAGGCTGCGTTTTTATTCTAAGGCCCGATACAACAGAGCAATAGCTTAACCAATTCATTCATTTATCAGCGATAAAGTGCGAGGTTTCGCAAAAATAGCCCTTATTGCTTCACAACATAAGACTGGGTTTTGTTAATCCCATCGAATATTGCCGCCTCACAAATGCCTGCATACTCATTAGATTTTTATTTCGCATTATCAAAAAAAGTAACCGCAGCATACTGTCGTATTAAAAACATCAATAATGAAGATGACACATAGGAACCAACTCATAGCCTTGTTTTAAACAGCAAAAAACCTGGGCTCCCTTGCCCAGCTGTACAAATGTTAACCCTTGTTTAGTTGTTAAACATACGTTAATACTAATTTACTCGATCAAGCATTACATAGAATCGGGATCCAACAAGACTTAAACATTTTATGCAATACATCATTGCACCTTTGGGGAGGATAAATGATGAAAACCAGTGTGTTAAAAATATTAATAAAGGTATCTCAGGTTAAATCCGCAACACTTAGCGCATTATTTTTAGCCGGTATTACGCTATTGTCACTTGCGCCACAGCAAGCCTATGCTCAAGGAACAAAATACCCTGTGGTGCTCGTTCACGGTTTATTTGGTTTTGATGATATTTGGGGGGTAGATTATTTTTACAGAATACCGCAAACCTTACGTCAGCAAGGCGCTCAAGTTTTTGTTGCTAGCGTGTCACCCGCTAACTCAAGCGAAGTCAGAGGGGAGCAGTTACGTACTTTTGTTCAAGCCGTACTAGCACAAACAGGGGCAAAAAAAGTTAACTTGATTGGCCATAGCCATGGTGGTCCAACAATTCGCTATGTCGCCAGTGTCAGTCCAGAAATGGTGGCTTCGGTAACGTCTATTGGTGGTGTTAACTGGGGTAGCCGTGTGGCCGACTTAGCACGTGGGATCATTCCCGCAAACTCCAATACAGAATATCTGGCACAACAAGGTATTAATTTGTTAGCCGGTATTATTTCTGGCATATCAGGCAATAACGGCCTACCGACAGATAGTATCGCAGCGATGACATCACTCACCACCCGTGGCTCTATTGCATTTAACCAAGCTTATCCTGAAGGTATTCCGAGCCAATATTGTGGTCAGGGCCAACAACGAGCAAACAATGGTGTGTATTATTTCTCCTGGTCAGGTACCAGCCCATTAACGCATGTTGTTGATCCATCGGATTACCCACTGAGCTTAACCAGCTTAGTTTTTGGTGAACCTAACGACGGCCTTGTCTCTGGCTGTAGTTCTCATCTAGGTAAAGTGATTAAAGACAATTATAAAATGAACCACTTAGATGAAGTAAACCAAACCTTGGGGCTAGTTAGTTGGTTTGAAACTAATCCAGAAACCTTATATCGCCAGCATCTTAATCGTTTACAGCAATTAGGTTTATAAACAAGATGAAAAGTGGATTTTCACTCGCTCAAAATCCGCGATTATGGGTGGGCATACTTTTGCTCGCCCTTTTTATCGTGCTATTGACCGCATCATTGATGCATAAACACCAAGCAGAGCTATTGGCCTCTGATAAATTACCTACCTTTGAGTCTAACTCAACATTATTCACACCAGAAACTACAGTGAAAACTGCACCTATTGGCAAAAACACATTAGGTCAGCCACTGCGGTTATCTCAAGCACTTCGCTGGGATTTTGACGACATTATTTTGCAGCATCAAGATAAAACAACCTCACTGGAAAACCTACTGTCTACATTAGCCAGTACACTTGACCTTAGTGCCGCTGCGCACGCTAAACTTGCCGCATTGTTTCAGCGTTACCGTGACTATAAAATCGCGATAGCTTCTTTAAAGGACGCCAGTCCTGCAATAGACGGCGATATTGATTTAACCATGACATTTGATTTTATCGAGCAGGCCCATCTATTGCAGCAAAGCTATTTTTCGGCACTCGAAATAGATGCATTTTTTGCCAAGGACAACAAATATGATCAACAAGCATTTGAGCGGCTGAGAATTCGACAAGATAGCAGTTTGACCAGAGAACAAAAAGCGGAGTTACTCGCGCATCAAATCAGCCAACTGGATGAAGAAGAACGCCGAGCCATTACGCCAACACTGATGGCCAATGATATCAGCGCTTATTTAGAGGGCACATCACCACACAGCGACCTAATTACAGGGATAAACGCAGACATGAGCCAAGAAGTGCTTGAACGAGTACAAGCAACTCAAAAAAACAATCTAGATTGGCAAAATAAAGTGACCTTGTACCAGAATTATCAACAACAAATAGCCCATTTTCCAGACACTGAACAGCAACAGGCTTTAGCACAATATCAACAACAGCAATTTACCCCGAATGAACAAAAACGCTTAACCGTGTTTGTTAATCATCCTGAGTTAATCAAGCCTTAATCTACTATCCAATCGATTAACTCATCGCTGTGCCATTGACCCGTTTAGGCTAGTTACCGTAACCGAAAATAACATAGCCTGAACGGGTATCTAGTTTACACAAATAACCGCCTAGGCGCGGCATGCATCAAAAAGTGTTGATGTGAGATATTCCATGCATACGCACCAGCATGAGTAAATACGAGGTAATCACCCACGGCTAATGATTTAACATACTGCTGTTTCGCCAGCACATCTTTAGGAGTACACAGTTGCCCAACAAGCGTCACCAGCTGATTGCTCAGCACCGGCGTTATCGATGCATCCAAAGCCAATTCAGTGTCAACACGCTGTCTCTTATGCGCCGACAATCCATCTTGGTTCAGTACAAAAAAAGGATGGTTATGATCTTGGGCTGCTGGAGTTCTAAAGTGATGAGTACCACCATGACCTATGGCAAACCATTGACCATGATTGCGTTTAATGTCTAATACTTGCATGACATAGTATCCCATTGCGGCGCTGACAAATCGGCCACACTCAAACCTAATCTTCACCTCTTCCATGTTCAACTCGGCAATCAAATGAGCCAGTCCAACACAAAAAGACGACCAGTCGAATACTTGCTGAGGATCGGCATAATTAATACCTATACCGCCACCGACATTCAGTAACGGTAAACGCAAACCATATTGATGGCACCATGTTTTAAAGGTTGAAAAATACAATGCCATCAAAGCCAGATGACGCTCAACATCCAACTGATGTGACATTAAATGAAAATGAAAGCCCACCAGCTCGACTAAAGGTATGCCGGATAATTTGGGCTGGTCACGTAAAAGATCCATGGCGGCATCGAGTTCACTCACGTCGATACCAAATGGCGTGGGTTTACCGCCCATCGTTAGACGAGTTTCGGCGATGCCCTCTAATGCAATATTCATCCGTAATAAGATGCGACAGTGACATTGTTTTTGCAGACAAAGGGCAATGATACGTCGCAGCTCGGTCAGACTCTCAACATGAATAGCATCAACCTTTAGATCGATTGCCTGAGAGAGCTCTGATATTAATTTACCCGGGCCACCGAAAATCAACTGCATCTGCGGCTGACATTGATGCAACCAATTAAGCTCGCCACCTGAAGCCGCTTCAAAACCATGTACTATCGGTGCTAATGCAGCCAATACTTCGGCTTCAGGGTTAGCTTTAGCGGCATAGTAAAGCTCACAATTACTCGGTAACGCTTTTACCATCGCATTGGCATGGGACTTAAGTTGTTCGAGATCGTAAATATAAGCACACAAAGGAGCGTGCGGATCTTGTTGTGACGTTAAAGTCGAAATCGCATTAATGATTTTATCCACAATAAACTCCAGGCAGTAGTTGGGATGTGGCTATCTCTGATGCTGCAATGTCGACTGGCTCGGATGTCGTTGCCTCTGCGTGATCATCTCGACGATGAACCATTGGATTAGGCAAGCGGGTATAACCCGATAACCGATCGGCCTGCATAAATAGACGGGTACTCAAGTTATTTTTTGAGGGAATCGGATCACCATGTAATAAACCTGCCAGCTCAGGTTGCTCACCTTCGATGTGCTGCCACTGACGTATCACATTGGCGACGACCTGCCACAATTTAGCTTCTAATTGCTGGCTGCCAGCAGCTAAATGAAATATTGCTTCGCTGACATTATTAATCAAGCTGCAATAAGCTATTCGGTTCCAGCCCTGGTCTCGGCTGTAGTAAACAGAAGCCTTGGCTTCTTGTGATAATCCTTCAAGCGACTCGCTCGGCCAAAACTCAGGCACGAGTTTGGTTCCTTCAAGATCTCGCAGCCAAATATAGGCTGGTATTCCCTCTTCAAACCCTACGACTGTGTTTTGTAAATGAGGTTCAAATGCCACGCCTCGCTTAAAGAAAAAGTAAAATATCCCGGGGAGTAATACGTCAACATAGGCGCTAAACCATTGAATAACGGTTTGCTGATAAGTTTGATGTCTGTGCTTAGATAGTGCCATAAGGCGCATTTCGCACACACTCTTGCCTTGATGATCCCAAGCAAATAATGCACCAGCCATCAATGGCTTATATCGTTCAAGCAAGTGATTTTCTATACCCTCACGGTAGAGAATACCGAAACACTCCGACACCATAAGACTTTGGGCCCGATTACTGTGCATATCCTTGTCTTCATCCAGCAATCCGCTTAAATCTAATGTGCTGGCCCCCGGCTCTGCCATCAAAGTAAAATGCGGGCAATGCATACGGGCCTCTGCGGCCACTGTCATCAAGATTTTGCTTAAGATCACTGCACTTTCAAGTTCATACCAAGCATTTTTACGCACGCAATTGGTTAAGCGGACATGAATAGAAAACTTCATAAACTGATTAATGTCGGGTAAATAAGTGGTTCTAACCGATGAGGTTGGATACACCTCTGTGCCGATTTGTCCCAAGGGTTCAATTAAGCCTGCTGCGATGGCTTTGCGCACTAACGGCTGCTCAAAGATGGTGTTAACTTCCCAGGGGTGACAAGGGTATAAGCAAGCTTTCTGTGGCTTTATTTTGTTAATCCAGTCCATCGGTTTTACTTCGGTGCAGTACAACTGCTTAACCAAACTGGGATCAACTTTAAACCAATATAAGCAAAAATTAGCCTTAATCTCTGGCGAACAAGCCAACATGTCATCGAACGCCACACCATGACGACTTTTTGGGGTCGGATGCATAGCATGCCCCCAAAGCAAGCTTTGCTCAGAGGCAATAAGCCCCGCGCCAGCATAACTTAACAACTGATTCTCAGTGGGAGCCTGTTGCGATAACCGCTGCAAAAATGCTTGGGTTACCGCAATACTGTTGTCTATTTGGGCTAATAACTCATGATTAAACTCAGTACTGGTGATCTTGGCCAGGTGCGCTAACAGCAGTTGTGTTATCTGTTCAGCACTACTGAGTTGCCAAACACAGCCTAACTTTTTTAAATAGAGCTGAGGGGTAAAACGAATTCGACCAAGCAAGCTCACTCTGTCGGCAACGAACAGCAATGTGGCGTTCGACTCAGGAAGCTTGAGACGAACTTTTTGCTGGTCGCGCGTTAAACACTGCGACAAGGAAAGTGGGCAATCTGGATGAGTATCATCAAAATCAACCTCTTGACGTACAATGGCAAACTCGCGTAAGTAGCAATTAAGCAAACAGCTTATTGCATTAAATTCGGCCTGTTCGCAGTAAATCTGCAGGCTATATTTAGCCTGCACTGGCTTAATATCACTCTTGGATTGCATAAACATGTTGCTCTACCTCCTTGTAAAAAAACTTAAGCCCTACTAGTGCACAACCACAGCTCAATGCTGCGAGTAAAAAAGGAAACTGCAACCCGGCTACTTGAGTCACGCTGCTCGCACCAATTCCTGCAATCACACCGGCCCATTTACCCCAAGCATCGAAACGACCAAAGGAAAGTCCGGCGCTACCTTGCTCAATACTGCGGCTGACAATGAGATGCAGACCATTGAAAATAAGCACCATACCTAATCCAAACAAAACCCGCAGAGCCCATAAGCCAGTGCTGTTATGCAATAAAAATTGCCCTAAACACGCCCCAGCAAACAGGACGAGTCCAAGTTGAGTTTGCGACTTAGCAGACAAGGTTATGGATTTAATATTAAAGGCCAATAACAAATAGATAAGGTGTGGCAGGCTATAGTAAAAACCACTTAATGCATCCCCCTCAATGCCCAGCTGTTCACTGTATGGCAGAAAGTAGGGAAAGGTCACAACCATGGCAAAACAGAAGAAAAACTGTAACCAAAGTACCTTATAGAAGGTCTGACTCTGAGCGCTTGTCGGTGGGGCAATGATTGATCTAGCCGCAACAGCCTGACTGACGACCACGTCATCTTTTGGTAAGCCGATGCAAATAAACAATGCCAGCAAAGGCAGTAATGCCAGCACACGATAAATCATTAATGGATCATCAATATGAGTAAATAGACCTAAGATGATTGGTGCACTCACTAAAGCTAATCGTGCAGAACTTTGAGTCAGATTAAGGTTATTAGCTAAAGCCTTACCTTGATAAAAGCGACTCAAATAAGCATTCGATGCTGCAAGCGTACCGCCACTGATCCCTTGTACGACTAAGCCGATAGCAAACATAGATACGGAATCAGCAAAACCGGATAACAAGAACCCCAACACTAAACCGATTTGAGCCCGCAACAATGAAGTCTTCTTGCCATACCTATCGGCAAACTTGCCCCACCAAGGTGCCGATAATGCGGTGCAGATCGTCGGCACAATAAACATTAGCCCCACCAGATAACCTGATTCATCTCCCCCTAAACTCGCCAGCATCCGAGGGAGAAAAAGTGGCATGCCTAGAGCAGTAAATGCCGTGAGAAAGTGACAAAACAGTACAACTGAAATCACTCTCATACTACGGCCTCACCCAATGCAAAAACGTCTTCATCGTGCTGTTCAAGCTGAGATTGCTCTCGCGAAGCACGTAAAAAGTTTGGTGCACTTTGGCCATAAAATTTATTGACATCGGTCGCGCCTGATTGCGCTTTACTCAGCAAGCTGCCAGAGCAAAGCAGGTATTTAACTGGCAGCATGGGCTGATTTAGCAAATAATTCCGAGCATAGTCAGTCTCTATTCCCTGCGCCTGGAGCGACGCTAATTGGTCGATTAAACAATCACGCAATTGACGATAAAGCTGCCATGCTGGTGCCATTCCCGCTTCGGCAATCGCTTCAATAATGGCGGCTATATCAAGCTGCAAGGTAATCGTGGTAAACATTTGTGCTAAGGCTTGATCATCATTAACTATGATCCTGCGATCGATAAGTTGTGCTGCATCATGTTCAAGCGCTTCGGCTTTTGACAAACTCGCTTGATAACGACTCACCAGCAATCTGGCTGAGTCATTGTCTTTCATCACTAAGGATAAGCGTGAATCTTGATGATAGGCCAAAATAGCATTTTGCTGGTTTGACTCTAATGCGATGCCATACTTTAACCACAAACGTAAATGCACCTTGAGCATAAGCTGTAAATATTGGCTAAACCAAACATCCCAATAGCCTTGGTAATATCGATCCGCTAAATGCGCTAAATATAGGCGTCCGTCAGGCATGACACTGGCAAGTGCAGCAACTGGAACTAACTGCTTATCTTGCATGGTTGGTGGATAACGACGCACAATATAAGCAAACAATTTATGGTCGCCTAAGTGACCACCATGTTGTTCATCCACATGCTCAATGCTCTCACCTAATACATCATCGCGTTGCGCCAATGCTGTCAACGTGCGTTCAAACCAATGTCCGTCATATAAAGTACTCGGTTTTATGGAGCGAATATTCTTAGCCCCTAAGGTCGCCATCAATAATGGCACCTTAATATGCACGCCTGGAGTATTGACCACAGCCAATGTTCGGACGGATAAACTGGCCTGCACCGTAAGCGCCGATTGAGGAGCAAGAAGCACTCCCTCTGGCAAGACATCCAAACTGAGAGCCGTTAACGGATGTAATGGAAATAAACAATGTGTGTCTGTGAGCGACTCATCGAGTCCAACCTCAGTCATACTTGGCCAACACTCTGGCACTAACGAGGTTAACGTTACTAATTCTTTAGAAATCGCTAACCAATAAAGCTCAAATTGGGCGGCAAACTCTGGTGCAAATAATGTCATCGCTTGAGAGTCAAAACCGACTTTGGCTCGTGCGGTTGGATAATAAGGATGGTCTAAATACGATGCGACCTGATCGCTGAACAGCATACTTTTATGCCAATCTTTGATGGTGCTCAATGGGACACTTAATGCCTCTTTCCGAGCATTAAATGCTTGTCGACAAAGCGCCCTATGGGATACCGCACAGTCCGCTTCTGCAATATAGTCGAGGAACAGGGCGTTAGATTCTGGCGGTAAATCTGCGGCCAATTCCGTAAGCCAAGCTCGATAACCTTGCTGGTACCATGGGGTATCATTTTTGTTAGTCAGCTTGTGGCTTAGCCAAGTATCAGAGACGGCTCGCCATGTCTGCATATATTGACTGGCGATCACTGGAACATAGATAACTCGCTGCGAAAAATGACTGACCTTAAGCCAAGCGGCAGGCATAGCGTCGGGCCAGTGTCGGTTTAATGCTGGCGGTATTGCCGCGACAATCTCGCCTTTAGACATCAGTTCACAGACATTTTCTCTGAGGCAGGCATCGATAATACGTTGGCCGATATACTGTTTATCCGTGGTCATTATCATTAGTTAAACTCCCAGGTTAAATCCTGCGATAACACATCAGCCGTGGCCTGAAGACTCAAAAAATCCCGCCCCCAAACCGTAAGCACGCCAAGGTAATCTTTATTGGAATGACTGAGTCGAATTTCATCGCCTATCGACTTAATAGGCAAATAGTGTGCATGATGGGTTAAATGATCCACCGCTAATGGCATAGGACACGCACTAAGACTGCCCTCTTCGTTAGCCGGGAAATAGCGGATTAAGGCATCACTGGTGTCGGTATCTAATTCAGCTAACTCCTTACCTGCGTGGACTAATAAAATCGTTTCAAACCAGTTAAAATTAAGCACATCATTAAGAAGAAACTCGCGGCCATCGCCGATACTACGGTAATTCATTTCAACTAAAACCGGTCCGCTGTCTGTCAATATAAATTCACTGTGGCACACCCCAAAATTAATCCCAAAAGCGCTAATCTGAGCCAATGCTTGTTGACGATATTGCGTGCAAATTGCCCCATTCCAATAGGCTTGAGTTTCAATAAAATAAGGCGGGGGCGATAAAGACACATCAAACCCACCTATGGCATGCAAGGTCTGGCCATCGCCTAGGGTTTCTAATGTAAATAGTGGCCCTTGCAAATAAGACTCAAGCAAAATCACACTCTCTGAACAACCGATGTTGGCCGCATATGCCATTAATTCTTCAGTATTTTGGCATAAAGCCACTCCCATACTCGCAACACCTTCACGAGGTTTCGCGACTAAAGGAAATGGCATATTACTAGGTAAGTCATATCCTACAGACCAACTAAAAGCCCATGTGCTGGGTAAACCAAGCGCCAATAACTTAGCACGCATCGCCGCTTTATTTTTAGCTTGGTAACACACATGCCAATTTTTCGCTGCGCAGGCAAAATAATCAGCCACCATCGCAGTTGATGTTTGCAAGTGATCACTATTAGAAAAAACGATATCGGGTGAAACACCTAAAGTATGTAAGCAATCGATAATGGCAAGAGGGTTGAATACATCACATTCGATAATATGATCTGGAGACTGTGTTTGGCCGACAAAATATTGTTTATGTGCTAAACCATGATCGGTCAGTAACCATATTTCGTAGCCTAAATTGAGTGCCGCTGGTACAAAACCTTCCACCACAGCTCGATTTTCCACATGTGTAATCAAAACTAATTTAGGTTGCATAACTTACATTCCTATACTCAAAAAATACTAACGCTATTTAACGGCAATATGGTCCTCAATCACGGTAACTAGGATGAGGATTCTCGCTGCACCGAAACAATGTAAATGATAATCATTACTATTTAAATAAAATTTACATTCGAAAATGACATTAATAAAAAATGACTACTTGGCTTAAACTAATTGGAAAATAAGGAAAAATATTACTAAAGCAGAAAATTTTGTAACGGCATCGTAAGCAAGTCGTCATAAACTACTTGACCCGGCAAACGCAAATGAGAATAATTATCGAAATCATTAACAAAAAATATTTTGACCATTATGCTGTTCTTCCACTCGCTCAAATCAAAACTAAGCAACCAAGAAACGGTTTTTGGGATCTTAAATTCAGTTCCCTCTCCAGTCATATGTGAAATGTTTGCTTATGCCGGATTTGATTTTGCCGTTCTAGATACTGAGCATGTACTTATCTCAGATGACACTTTGGCACACTGCATTCGTGCAGCAAATTGCTCAGGGCTGCCACTGCTAGTCAGAGTGCCAGACGACAACGCCGCAACCATAGGTAGAGTTTTAGATGCTGGAGCGGCTGGAATTGTAGTGTCGAGAGTATCTAGCCTGGCAATGGCAAACAATGCGATTGCAGCCGCTAAATATCCCCCCTTGGGTACTCGAGGTATTTCGGGAGGACGTAATACCGGTTTTGGCACCCTTGCCCTCCAAGACTATATAGATTTAGCGAATCGAGAAGTGGTGGTGTGTCTGATGATTGAATGCATCAATGGCATGGCGGCATTACCTGACATCGTCAAGCTAGCGCAAGTCGATATGATTATCGAAGGCGCATTAGATCTCAGCTTATCTCTAGGTTATGGCACACAAGTTACCCACGCCGATGTTCAAGCCCAAATCCATAAAATGGCCCACCTTTGCCAAGCCCAAAATGTCACCTTTTGCGCCATTCCTCGCACTCCAGAACAACAAGCGAGCTGGCATGAAAAAGGCACAAAAGCATTTTTAATCGGTGAAGACCGCGGCATGATTTTCAAAACGTTTAAGCACCAACTTGACACATTAAAACAGACTAAATGATACATAGGGAATATGCATGTTAACTGAAAAAACCAGATTTACTTTGACCACCATTGCTGTCGCAATCACTGCCAGTCTTGCAAGTTCTTCAGCGTTTGCTGACAAAAGTCAGCCTAAAACCAAGCCTGAAGTGATTGTGGTAACGGGCAGCCTGCTAGGCAATTCTGAAGTAGCAGATTTAAAAACCTATACCGGTAACCGCTCCATCATTACAGCGGATCAAATATCACGAACGGCGGCACGATCAATCGATACCGCATTACAACAAGTCCCGGGGATCAAAATTAAGGATGAAACCGGAACCGGTATTCTGCCTAATATCTCTGTACGTGGCTTAGACAGCAGCCGCAGCGGCTACGCCCAAGTATTACTGGATGGCATTCCAATGACACTAGCGCCATATGGCCACACTGGACAGTCATTATTCCCAGCAACCTTATTTATGATCGATAGAATCGATGTTGCTCGCGGTGGCGCATCAATCCAATATGGCCCGAACAACGTCGGTGGAGTCATTAATCTTATTTCAAAGTCGATCCCAACTGACTGGGAAACCAGCGTCAATGAACGGATGACCTTCTTTGGTGACAGCCGTAACCTATTTGATACCAACATTAGTACCGGTGGCGCCGTTAATGATGACTTTTCGATGCGTTTTGATGGCAACATAACCAAGGGTGAATCGTTTCGTGAACACTCAGAAACCGATATTAAAAACCTGATGTTAAAAACCGTATGGAATATCGATGAGCAAAATAGCTTAGATGCGACATTACAATACTACGATGCATTTTCTGAACTACCAGGTGCGCTGAACACACCAGCCTATGAAGCCGATCGAGAGCAATCTTTACGTCCTAATGATGAATTTAACGCAGACACTAAACGGGTCGCATTAAAATACAATCATGTTCTCGATGATTCGAGCATCATCGACTATGGCGAAGTTGATCTCAGCGTATTTGGTAATAAAAGCTCACGTAATTTCCAGTGGGACTTTTATGATGCCAGCCAAGACACCGACGGCAATCTAGGAACAAGCTGGAGTGATACCACACAAGAAGCCACTCATTTGCGTAACTCCCCACGAGACTTTACCGTATTTGGTATCGAACCCACGACAAGTCTTCTTATTGACGGCGATATCAGTCAGCATATTATTGCTGGTGTACGTTACGTTAATGAAGACATTAGTTATCAACTTAACCACATAGACAAATCGTCACAAGTCGCAACTCGACCACGTGACTGGCAGATGGATACCAATGCCATGGCTTACTATGTCAGCAACAAACTGGGCTTTTTTGATGATACATTATCGATTACCCCAGGCCTGAGATATGAAGATGTTCATATGACCTTTAGCAATCTTGGTCAAGACTATAGCCAAGATAACCATGTTACCGAATGGCTACCTGGGATCACCTTAGGTTATGAATTCAGTTCAAATTGGTTTGCTTATACCAATGCGCAACGTTCACTCAGAACACCACAAATTTCACAGTTATGGCCTAAAGATCAAACTCTGGAGTCAGAGCTATCTTGGAACTATGAAGCCGGTGTGCGCTTTACCCCCACACCAAGAAGTAACTTAAGTATTGCGGCATACCGTATCGATTTTGAAAACAAAATTGAATACGACAACGATATCAGAATGTTTGTGAATATTGGCCAAACGCGTAACCAAGGTATTGAACTAGAAGGCACATATTCACCAATGGCTCTTCCAGATTTGATATTAAGTGGCAGCTATAATTATTTAGATACCGAACAACTTGACGGCGAATTTGCCGGGAACGAATTAGCATATGTGTCTAAACATCAACTGTCTGCCAGTGCTATGTATAGCATCAACGAGATAGATTTAGGCTTGATGGCGTTCTACTACAGCAAGTCATTTTCTGATCTGGCTAACACAGTAGAAGAGAATGTTTCAGGCACAGCAGGCGAAGTGCCTGCTTATACCGTGGTTAACTTTAATATTGGCACTGAGTTTTTCAAACAAGATAATCACGGCTTAAAAGTCGGTTTATCGGTTAACAATCTATTTGATAACCAGTATTACTTTAGAGGCTTAGATGTTTCTCCCGCTGGACGAGTTGCCGCGGCAGGTCGCTCACTTAGCTTAGATGTTGGTTATACCTTCTAATCAAGCTAAGTTGCTAAGGTGAGTATTGTCAGCTCAACGAGCAAATTCATCGCATACCAAACGGCTATATAAAACACAGCCTCAACACAAATGTTGGGGCTTTTTTATCCGTTATTCAAATACCATTTTATGCTAAAACATCACCAATAAATTGCAGCCGCGTTGCTTGTTTGATAAGCCTAGATTGAGGCTAGTAAGCCTTTAATTCGCTCATGTACTTCATTGGTGATTTTTTCATGACTTTTTTAAACATGGTAATAAAAGCACTGACCGACTCATAGCCTAATAACTCAGAAACATGCTGCACACTGTGCTTATCTGACAGCGCTTGCAGTGAGGTAATAATATGAATTTGGGTGCGCCACTTTCCAAATGTCATACCGGTTTCTTTTTTGATCAGCCGCGCTAATGTGCGCTCGGTTAATGCAAATTGTTCGGCCCATTGTGGTAGTGTTTTTCTGTCGCTAGGTTGGCTTATCAATTGTTGACTCATCGCCTGAATAACAACATGTTTAGACAAGGCAACATCTAAATGCTGAATAGGCATCTCAATCAGTTGATCCAATAAAACCTGCGCTAATCGTGCCGTGTTACTGGATAAATCATAATGCTGATCACGCCCTGCAAGCTCACACATCAGCTCTTTTACTAAGGGCGTAATCGCCAAAGTACAAGTATTGAGCGGCATTTTGAACATCGTATTGTCAATAAATAAGTGACATAACTGGGCGTTGTCTGATGCGCGGTTACTGTGGACTTTATTTGCCGGGATCCAAATGGCACTATGGGTTGGCACCATCCACATTTTTGCAGACACCTCACAGGTGACATAACCATGCAAAGCTAAAATCAACTGCCCTTTAGGGTGAGTGTGTAACGGAATTTCGTGGCTGGCACAGGTATGCTCAATTTTGGCGATAATAGCTTGCGGCATATCTTCAAAATTCTTGATTTCATCCCAGCCAATTGCATCAAACATCGTTTTGTCAGTTTTCAATCATTAAATGTCACTATTTCTAAATTATAACGTCCGGCAAATCTTTATACTAGCGACCATTATTGACGCTAAAAACAAAAACACGGTATGACTTCAGCTATCTTACATAACAAACCGAAATCGCGCTTCTCAGGCATATTACTGGTGCTGGGCATTTTGCTTATTGCGGCAAATTTACGCGCGCCTTTTACTGGGATTGCCCCAGTACTGGAGCAAATTATTAGTCACTTTGGCCTGACCGGATCGCAAGCAGGCTTTTTAACGACATTGCCGTTAATTGCCTTTGCCGTTATTTCACCAATGGCGGCAGTGTTTGCTAGAAAACAAGGTTTAGAACACGCATTATTTACCGCGTTGATCCTGATATTTTTAGGTATTGCCGCTCGATTTATCGACTCCTCCACCATGCTCTTTATCGGTACGGCTATTATTGGTGTCGGAATCGCGATTGCCAACGTGTTATTACCCAGTCTGATTAAACGTGATTTTGCCACGAAAGTAGCACTGATGACCTCAGCCTACGTGCTGACTATGGGAGTCACCTCTGGTGGGTTTTCAACCTTGGTATTTCCCCTTAGCCAACTCAATGGTTTAGGCTGGCAATTTGCTCTGGGCTCAGCAGCCATAATCACAATTGCCAGCTTAATCGTCTGGACAGCTCAGCTGGGTAAACACACTAAACCAAGCTATTGTGCACATCAATCGGCTGCCTCAAAAAGTGTTTGGCGTTATCTTTTAGCCTGGCAAATTAGTTTGTTATTAGGCCTAAACTCATTTCTGAATTACATCATTATTACTTGGTTGCCAAGCATACTGACTGATACTGGCCACTCAGCCGTTGAAGCCGGGGCGTATCATGGCGCTTTTCAAATTGCGACAGCACTGCCAGGCTTAGCATTAATTCCGTTACTGGCTAAGTTAAAAGATCAAAGTGCGCTGAGCTTTATTCTGGCGCTACTCAGTGCGCTCAGTGCCCTTGGTCTGCTGTATATGCCTCACTTTGCTTTTGTGTGGACACTAATGCTGGGCTTTTGCTCTGGGGCTTGTTTTATTTTAGGATTGTCGTTTATTAGTTTGCGCACCGATAACCCGCACCAAGCCGCATCACTTTCTGGTATGTCACAAAGTGTCGGCTATTTACTGGCAGCCGTTGGACCTATGATCGCAGGCGCGCTACACACTGCAACCGGCAGTTGGGATGTTCCGTTATGGTTATGTGCGATTGCAGGCGTATTGTGTGCTTTATGCGGTTTAGGTGGTGGCAGAAACACCACCTTAAGCAAGTCAGTTAGCGGATAAAAAATCACCAAGCGGCTATTGCAACATCGTTATAGCCGTTATGTGATTAGCAAATATTACAGACTGCGGTTGAGATATTTACGCGCTTTTTTATTGCCTAATTCAGCACTTTGTTTTATCCATTTATCACCCTCAGCTTGATCTTGGTTGGCAATTAATCGTGTCCCCAAAGCATATTGAGCATCGCTCTGCCCAAGCTCAGCAGCTTTAATTGGCGCGCTCAAAGCCTCCCTGTAGTATGTAACTCTAACCATAAGCCTTTAAGCGGCGGTTAAATTCATTGCCTTAGCATATCTGCTAGGCGAAAACGTTATGGTAACCAAAAACATAAATGTAAGGGTCACTATCACCATAAGCCAGGAAGTTTGAAAACTGCCGCTCCATTGGCGAAGAGCTCCTGCGATGTAAGGGATAACCGCTGTCACTATAAAACCAACACCTTGGACAAAAGCGGTTAATGCTCCGGCCAGCTTAGGTGAAGATAAGTGGTCAAGCGTTACGGTCAGAGTCAGCGCAAAACAGCCGCCAAGGCCGTAGCCGATCATTGCAACCCATGAGGTTAACATTAACTCAGGCGCTAACATTAATCCGCAAAATCCAACTAGTTGAATACCGACCGCAAAAAATAACCAAGGACGTCTATCAAGACGACCAGCAGATAATGCCGGAGCAGCTAGAGCACCAATTACCTGAAATATCGTCATAATCCCAATGAGTTCACCGCTATCTTGAGCGCTCCAACCTAATTCCTGAGCATAACTTGGTAACCATGCAATCATGCAGGCGTAACCGCCGTTAGCCAGCCCAAAGTAGCAAGCCAGTAACCATGCACGGCGATTAGTAAAAAAATTAATCTTAACGCTATTGTCGCTAATATGTAGATTTTCTCTGGGCCTTGTCCACCATAATAACAGTGCTATCAAGGCCGGTATTAGCCAAATACCAAGCCCAGATTGCCAATGACCTTGATGGTTCGCCACTAGCGGGCTAATGACTGCGGCTATACCTCCACCAGCCATAAGTGAGGCAGAATATCCTCCCATTGCTAGTGGCACACGTTGTGGATACCAGCGTTTAACTAAACCAGGGAGTATCGCCTGCATAATTGCGATGCCTGTACCCGCCAGCAATGCACTGGCAATCAGCGCGCCACTATCGTTGAGCCATAAACGCCAAAAACTCGCCAAAGCAATTGCAACAAGGCCTGCTGTTATCCAAACACTCTCGCTAAACAATCTGCCTAACCAAGGTAGCAATAAGGCAAATATCCCCATACATAACATAGGTAACACTGTAAGTAAGGATGCGGCTTGTAAGCCTAAACCGGTAGTGGCAGTAATGTCGTCCAGCAAAGGGCCTATGGCGGTAAGTGTCGGCCGTAAATTGATTGCCATCCCAGCAATAATGAGCATCGGCCACAACATGGATAATACCGACTGGCGTGCTGCGGTAGTATGATCTTCACTCATGAGTAATGGATAATCCTATTGGTGAAAAAAATAATCGGCACTAAGTGCCGACTATGGTGAAATGATTTGGTTTTAAAAAGGCTTGTAGGGTAAGAATTTACCATCAAGGGTAATCACTGCGCGCGAGCCACCTTCAGGATCTTCAACCTTCTTGATATCCATTTTAAAATTGATTGCGCTGATTATCCCATCACCGAACTGTTCGTGCACTAAGGATTTTAAGGTCGTACCGTATACTTGCATCATCTCGTAGAAACGATAAATCGTCGGATCTGTAGGGATACTATTTTCAACACTGCCGCGTAATGGGATAGCTTGCAGCAACGTAATCGCACTAGCATCAAGACCAAGCGTTTCGCCAACTTGCTTAGCGGCGTCGGCTGGCAAAGGCTGCTGACCTAGCAAAGCCGCTGTAACGAATACATCACTTAAGCCAGTACCCTGGGCGATTTGTTCAAATGAAAGATTCTTTTCTGCTTTGGCTGCAATAATGAGATCGGTTAATGCTTGGCGAGCAGTATGGCTAATTTGTGATTGGATCATAATAATACCTCTATTGTGTTTTATTTACACAGCAACCTTTAGCTGTGTGTGGGTTGCGCGGACATCAGGATAGTCCGCAAGGGAAACGAAAGTATTGGTGTGGTAGTCCAAGGCATCAATACTGCCTGACTCGATATCGTAGACCCAGCCGTGCAAAGCCAGACGGCCTTCTCCTAACGCGAGGCGGACCGAGGGATGCGTTCTAATATTATCAAGCTGGGCGAT
This sequence comes from Shewanella sp. SG44-6, assembly GCF_014164185.1. NCBI lineage: Bacteria > Pseudomonadati > Pseudomonadota > Gammaproteobacteria > Alteromonadales > Shewanellaceae > Shewanella > Shewanella sp. SG44-6. Next base: position 20,401 of record NZ_JACJER010000076.1, read on the forward strand.
GACATTTTCTCGCACCATAGCTTCAATCCGTGCGCGTTCACTTGTGTGCTGGCGGGCTTCATTGACGATACGAGCAGAGTCGGCATAGCGCAGCCAACTGCCCACCGCAGGCATGTGATCCATACACTTGCAGGTGGCAATCGCGGTCATCGCTCCACAATCAGAATGTCCACAGATAACAACGTCGGTGACTTGCAATGCGGTTACGGCGTACTCCACCGATGCCGAAACACCGCCGGGTTCAGGCCCATAAGACGGTACAATATTACCGGCGTTACGAATAACAAACAGGCCACCCGGTTCATGCTGGGTCACCAACTCAGGCACTAAGCGACTGTCCGAGCAAGAAATGAATAATGTGCGTGGATGTTGGCTGGTAGCCAAACTCTTGAACATCTCTGCACGTTCGGGGAATACGTCAGTTTTAAACTTTAAAAAACCTTCAATAATATTTTTCATCATAGTGACCTCTGCCTTGCAATACAGTGAATGCTACGCCCACACTAGAATAAGGTAAAATACTGGTTTATTATGATATCGATAAGCAATACTTATACATCGGATCGCATATGCTATTACGACACATCAACTATTTTCTCGCGGTGGCGGAATATCGCAGCTTCACTCGGGCTGCAACTTCACTGTATGTTTCACAACCGGCGTTATCTCAGCAGATCAAACAATTAGAAGAACAATTAGGTTGCCAGCTATTTGATCGTTCAGGACGCAGCGTACGTCTAACAGATGCTGGAGAAATGTATGCCCGCTATGCGCGTAACGCCCTCCAGGATCTACAAGAAGGCAAGCGAGCGATTAATGATGTGAAAAACCTCAGTAGTGGAGAACTGCGTATTGCTATTACACCAACTTTTACGACCTACCTTATCGGTCCTTTGATAAAAGTATTTCATCAGCGTTACCCCAAGGTGACACTGAGCGTGAAGGAAATGTCACAGGAGCAAATGGAACAGCGATTGCTGGACGACGAATTTGATGTCGGTATCGCATTTGAAAATGTGCATTCTGCGGATATTGAATCGCAGACTCTTCTGGTAGAAACCTTGGCATTAGTCGTGAGAAAAGATCACCCTCTTGCGCAAGAGTCAGTCGTTAATCTGCAAATATTAAACCAGCAGTCAATGGTATTATTAAGTAATGAATTTGCTACCCGTGAACAAATTGAACGTTATTGCCGTCAGCATCAAGTACAACCAAAGGTGTTGATGGAGGCTAACTCACTCAGTGCAGTTATTGAGATTGTGCGCAATACTCAGCTTGCCACTTTGCTGCCGTCAAACATTACTGGCGAGCGAGATGAACTCGTCGCTATCACCCTAACCCCCTCTTTACTGCAACGTACAGCAGTATTGCTCCAGCGAAAAGGAGCCTACCAAACCGCGGCGGCGAAGGCGTTTATAACCTTAGCACATCAGCATTGTCAGCCAGATAACTGTGTTGAAAGCGATAGCGAACAACATTAGGTTGCTAGCTCATTGGTTATGGCTGTGTGGATCAAGCTGTTTATTAATGTGATAGGTATTTTAAGGCAAGGTATTGATTATTACGATTCGCAGTGACCTATTAGCTATCGTCGCTGCGATTTTCGACGACAATGTATACTCTTATAAATTTTAGTCACTAAACTAAGATAAATAATAAAAGACTTATTTAGATAACATTAGAAAACCTATCAATATATTAACCTACTTACTCTACTACTATAGCCTTCTCTTAAAATAGATAAGTAAACCATGACAATTAATATATTAAGTATGCCATGCCATTAAACACATATAATACATATAACACATCATATTGTTTAATGTATTAAATCGATTATATTATCTAAGATATTAAGCAC
>NZ_JACJER010000077.1:0-22227 GCF_014164185.1 Shewanella sp. SG44-6
ATGGCGGAGGGATAGCGATCTTTTATAAATAGGAACCCTAGGTTCAATTTCCTATCTATCACCTAAACGAAAAAAGGCTCATCATTTCTGATGAGCCTTTCGTCTTTAATATGGCGGAGGGATAGGGATTTGAACCCTAGAACGGGATAAACCGTTGCCGGTTTTCAAGACCGGTGCATTCGACCACTCTGCCATCCCTCCGAACGGGCTGAATAATATAAGTAACGCGTTTGCTTGTAAACCATAAATGTAAAAAAAACATCTGAATGCATAGCAATTAATCAGCATGAACATATTTTTATCATTATTAAAGCATTTTTGAATCAGACTGACCTTAGTAAAGTCGCTTTTGGCGGCTGACAGGCGTAATAACCATGAGATAAGCGCTAACAATTGAATCTGCTAAGGCTTTTACGACGCTTTATGCTAATATCATTTTATTATTTTTCGTTGCCGCAGCTAGATTACTACTATATGAATTCAACGCTATTGCCTAGTGCCAAACTCGCTCCTCAGTATCATTTACCTGACCCATCGACTTCAGCATGTTTTCCAAGTCATATCTTACTTGGTCAAGAACGAGTAGTTGATACCTTCAAACTAATGAGCAAAATTAATTCGCAACATCTATTTCTTGCTGATTTTTTGGGTGTAGATAGACCACTATTTATTAATGCGTTAGTAACCCAAGCTAATACACCGTCAAACCAATATCTTGTTGCTACAAAAAAGACGCACGAAGAAGATGAGATCCAGTTTAAGTGGCAGCAAACTCTGCCACCAGAGCATGTCGGTATTATTGCTAGGCAAGAATCCTTGTCTTGTTATTTACAGGGGACGATTCGCCGTGCAGACCTACTCGGAAAAATGCTTAAAACCGATAAATCCAGTGTTTATAAACCTGGAGCATTAGCGAAAAATCATTTTGTGTTTATTTGCTTAGCATCATTGTGGCAACGTGAGAGTTTGTGGGATTTGTTGATGCAGATTCTCCACGACGGTTTTTATCGGATTAATAACGAACTCGCTCCTATTCCGCTTAATTGTAAGATCGTGCTTGTCGGAAGCGGTTTATCTTATAGCCAGCTTCGTGTTGAAGATAGGCACTTTAGTCGGCATTTTCCGCTGCTTGCTGAAATGAGCAATGAAGTAGATTTAACCCAACATCCTGAGTCTTCATATGTGCAGTGGCTAAATGTACTTGCCCAGAGTGAATCAGTTGAGTTAGAAACGTCAAGTTTACTGCCGTTGTTTTGGTACAGCTCTCGTTTGGTCGAGCATCAGCAACGTTTAAGCTTAAGTATGTTGGAGTTTAGGCACCTGTTAGGTCAGGCAAAAGCCTATTGCGGTCAATCAGCGTTAAATGCTGCGGCGATAGCCAAAGCACTCGAAAAATTAACCTTCCGCCATAATAGTTCTGAAGTGTATTCAGCCCAAAGTTTTGATGACAACTTCATAAATCTGCCAACTAAAGGTGCTATGGTAGGTCAAATTAATGCGCTTACTGTTATTGATACTGGAGACTATACCTATGGTGAGCCTGCACGTATTACCTCATCAGTGCATTATGGTGATGGTGAAGTCGCGGATATTGAACGTAAATCAGAATTGGGTGGCAATATTCATGCAAAAGGCATGATGATCCTATCGTCTTGCTTGTATCGTATTTTCGGTCGAGATGCACCTCTTCACCTCAATGCTAATATCGTATTCGAGCAGTCTTATCAAGAAATTGATGGTGATAGTGCTTCACTCGCTGAATATTGCTGCTTAATGTCTGCAATAGCAGAGCAACCGATTATCCAAAGTTTAGCGGTGACTGGTGCATTAGATCAGTTTGGCAATGTCCAAGCCATTGGTGGTGTGAATGAAAAAATTGAAGGCTTCTTTAATTTATGTCAACGCCGCGGGTTAACGGGCGATCAAGGTGTTATTATGCCTAAGGCCAATGTCTTACAGTTGAATCTTGAACCGGATGTGATTGAAGCTATTGATAAAGGATTATTCCATATCCATGCAATTGAGCATATGGATCAAGCAGTTGAATTGCTAATGCAAATGCCCGCTGGCGTTGCTAATGAAGATAATGACTTTGCGCCAGAGACGCTTTACGGATTAGTACAACAGCGTTTAGATAAGTTAGCAGGGCAAGATGATGATGACGTTGAATTGAACTTTTTTGCTAAATTGTTAGCTAGATTACGAATTATTTAGTGATCGGAGTTGTTTAGCGTACACGTGTTCGCTATCTTGTTAAGATTATCAGTCAATTAAGTGGTATCGATTTCAATGGAAAAAGCTAATAGTTTCACTAAAGAGCAACTTGTCGCATGTGGTCATGGCAATCTTTTAGGCCCAAATAGACCCCGTTTACCTGTAGACAATATGTTGATGATTGATCGTATCATTACCATTAATGAAGATGGCGGTGAATATGGTAAAGGTGAAATTATTGCCGAACTTGATATCACTCCAGATCTTTGGTTTTTTGATTGTCACTTTAAAGGCGATCCGGTAATGCCTGGTTGTTTAGGTTTAGATGCTATGTGGCAGCTGGTGGGGTTTTTCCTGGGTTGGGAAGGCGCTGAAGGCAAAGGTCGTGCATTAGGTGTAGGTGAAGTGAAGTTCACCGGCCAAGTATTGCCTGAAGCTAAAAAAGTCACTTATAAACTTAACATTAAACGTAAAATTCATCGCAAGTTAGTGATGGGTATTGCTGATGCAACTATGGAAGTTGATGGCCGCCAAATCTACTCAGCTACTGATCTAAAAGTGGGTATTTTTAGCGATACGTCGACGTTCTAATCGTACGGATTTAGTTTTACGTAACTGTTATACTTCACTAATGCCCTCCGATACTTATCGCGAGGGCATTTTGTTGCGTGTTACTTATTAAATAGTCCATTAAGCCGACCATCAATACCTTCGCGCCACCCGCCTAACCAATGAGACCGTGAATCCAGATTTGAATGGGGACAAATCTCCTTAGAGCGCCCTCCAACTCCGGCTTGAAATCCTTTTGAAAATGCTCTGTCTAAACGATCTCTTTTCTGTCTTTTCATACATGAGTCCTCTTCATTGACGGGCTTCTATTTGACGTGATGAAGTTGAAGCCTTAGCTATAGGAATAGAACGTTTTTTAATCGAAATCAATTAAAAAAAACATCATTTGACTGATTTTTTATTAAGGTGTTGAGAATTAAGTTAAAAAAAATCGAGGAATTTATCCTCGATTTTTTGTGCTATTAAACTGCCTCTAATTTGAGAAGCTATTTGCTAACTAACAGTAAAACTATTTTTTTACTCGGCGGCGCAACCATAATAATGGCAAGGCAAACAACCAAGCAAAACTGGCGGCGCCTTGACGCACGTAAGGCTCTTCTTCAACACTATCAGAAGTAGTACATGCTTCACCTGAAGTTTGCTTCAAAATAACCATACGCGGTAAATAGGCTGTCACTGGAGCACCGTTACCATCTAATTTGAACAGAGGTAAACCATTGTCGCCAACAACCACATTACCAGTGATGGGATCTGTTTGATATTGTGGTTTACGAATAAATGCTGTGCCGACAATCGTCCCGTCTTCACTAATACCGTTCGCCTCAACGATTTTAATATCTGAACTATAGGTTAACGTCTCACCTGTGCCGTCTTGAATACTCACCTGATGACGAACCCATTCCCCGTCAGTATTTTGCTCATAGCCTTTCGAGCCACATACAAGACGATCGTTTAAGTTAACAAATTCACTGGTGTTATTATCAAATAAGAAACCCACTTTTGGACGGGGCTTTTCTTTGTCGTAAGTTGATTCAACATAACCAACGACTTGGCCTTTATTATTGATATCTTTAGGTTTGCTACTTAAATCCGACAATGTAGTTTGGAAGTCATTTGGCGTAACAATGCCTTGTTCAGGATTATTGGTATCTAAGGTGAAGAATTTATTACGTAAATAACCGCCAATATACTTTTGATAACTACCGACTAAAATACCATCATCATTTATATCATAAGCAATTGAGTTAGTGACTTCATCGTCCATTTTAACCCAATTATATTGATACTCTCCATTAGCATCCTTTTTCCAATAAGCTGCATCAAAATATAGCTTATCAGTATCACCGCCGCGATAAACGTGTGAACGTCCAGCAACATCACCAATACTATTAATGCCTAATGCTTGCGAGGTATAAATGAGCGTTGAATCTGCTGATGGCGTTAAGCCTAACGGTAATTCAGTACGACCTGGTACACCACTATCGTCTAAATTGTTTAAATCCCACACTAATGCGCGTGTTTGATAAAGAATATAACGACGGTTATTAGTATCTGGGTACTGAGAATCCTGAACACAAATTTCCAAAGGCGTAGGATTATCAGTCTCGGTATCTTGCGCACTGGTAATACAAGTATCAATACGGTCTTTACTTGATGAAACTAATGCTGTGCTGCCATAACCAACAACGAGGTTATTATCATTTACACCAGCAGCAACAGATGAACCGCCTAGCTCTACGGTAGCGGCAGTAATATCACCACTTTGAGCACGCTCATAAGTGGTATAAGGCGGCGATAATGAGAATTCAACATCGTCTTTTACAGCAACAGCGCGAAGCTCAAAGTCACGATAATACCAAAGTTTTTGGGTAGTACTGGTTCCAACATAAGGTAAGGTTTTTTCGACACCAGTATATGCGCCTACTTTGGTGCCATTACTGTTTAAACCATAAAAGAAAGTATCAATTGAATTAATAATTAACTCGCCATCACTGCCTACATCTGTAGGATTAGTGGTGCCAGCTAAGCTATAAAATGTCGGTGTCCAAGCGCCTTCAGCTGCGTTTGCACTGGTTGTTATGGTAAAGTTGTTTGCTTCAATAGGCTTTAGTACTGAATAGGTTATTTCTTCAGCACCAGATATACCGTCTTCAACATCAATAATGCCGCCGGCAATGTCTTCAGTGCTAAGTTTCTTTTTACCTTTTGAAATGCCTACCACTTCATCTTGATTGTTCACGGCCATGGCATAGCCATTACGTGTACCATCAATGGTGCCCTTCAAGTCGAAATTTTCGATATTAACAATTTCATATATGGGTGCAGCTTGTGCTGAACCAATCACACTTAATACACCTATCGCAACGAGGGACAAGGCTTTATCAAACTTTAACTTCATGTAACTATTCCTGTTTTATTATATTTTACTTCAGTGACTCAAGCTCTTCCCATCGCTCGAAGCAAACTTCTAAATTTTGTTCTTTTTCTGCTAACAACTGCAGTGCTTTATTAATCGAGTCTTGTGGTTGATTGTAAAAATCAGCACTACCGACAGTTTGCTGCAATTGGGCAATCTCTTGCTCGAGCTGTTCCATTTGGCTCGGAAGCGTATCTAATTCTTTTTGCAATTTATAAGACAGTTTTTTAGTGACTTTCTCAGGTGTGCTTATAGGCTTGGTTTCAACCACTGCGGAAGTTTGGACAACAGTATCTGCAACAGGTTCCTCAGAATAAAATTTTGCGCCTTGAGCAACGGCATCTTGGTAACCACCAACATACTCAGCCCATTGTCCATTACCGGCAAACCACCAACTGCTGGTAACCGTATTGTCGATAAATGCTCTATCGTGGCTCACAATGAGTAATGTTCCAGCAAAATCGGCAAGTAGTGACTCTAGCAACTCTAGTGTCTCAATATCAAGATCGTTTGTTGGTTCATCAAGAATAATAAGATTGGCTGGACGTAGTAACAATCTTGCTAATAGCAAACGGTTTTTCTCGCCACCAGAAAGGGCTTTTACTGGCGTACGTGCACGCATTGGCGAGAATAAGAAATCTTGCAGATAACTAAGAATATGGCGATCTTGGCCATTAATGGTAACGGTACTTTTACCCTCGCCCACGTTTTCTTCGACTGTTTTCTCAGGATCAAGCGCTTCGCGATACTGGTCAAAATAGGCGATATCTAGCTTGGTACCGACTTTAATTTCGCCAGATTGAGGTTGTAGCTTCTCGATCAACAACTTGATTAAGGTTGATTTACCACAGCCATTTGGACCAATTAATGCTATACGGTCACCACGTATGACAGTAGTACTGAAATCTTTAACTAAATTTTTATCCGGCAAATTATAGTTAACATCTTTAATATCAAAAACTAACTTACCAGAGCGTTCGGTATCCGATACCGACATTTTGGCATTACCTTGGCGATTTAAACGTTCGCTGCGTTCGGTACGTAACGCTTTTAGCGCTCGAACACGACCTTCATTTCGAGTACGACGTGCTTTAACACCTTGACGGATCCAGGTTTCTTCGTCGGCAAGTTTTTTATCAAAGTGAGCATTTTTTTCTGCTTCTACGCGTAACCATTCTTGCTTACCATCCAAATAGGCTTGGTAGTTACCTGGAAATGAGACCACCACACCACGATCTAAATCGACGATACGGGTTGCCATTCTTTGAATAAAACCACGGTCATGGCTTACAAATACGATGGCACCTTTAAAGCTTAATAAAAATTGCTCTAACCATTCAATGGTATCGATGTCTAAATGGTTGGTGGGTTCGTCAAGTAACAGTAAATCAGGGTTAACCACAAGTGCGCGGGCTAATGCCACTTTACGCTGCCAACCACCAGACAATTCATTTAATGGCTTATCAGGGTCTAGACCTAATAACTGACAGTTTTGAATAATCCGCGAATCTAATTGCCAACCGTTATTATGATCTAATACTTCTTGCAGACGCTGCATTTGGTTGAGCATACGTTCCATCTGCTCAGGATTAGCATCTGCAACATCGTGTGATAGTTGATGATACTTCTCTAACGCTTCGCCAATTTCTTTAAGACCTGCTGCAATATAAGCGTAAACGGTTCCAGTTTCAGCTTTAGGAGGATCTTGTTGTAAACGACTTACATTGACGTCATTGGCAATATTAAACTCGCCATCATCAAGCAGTACATCACCTGATAACACTTTCATTAAACTTGATTTGCCGGCACCGTTGCGACCAACGATACACACACGCTCACCTGGCTCAATGGTAAAGTCTGCATTAAGCAGCAAAGGAATGTAACCGTAGGCTAACGAGCCATTATTAATACGTACCAGACTCAATCTAAACTCCTAAAAAATCTTGTAATTGTGCGGCATCGAAAGGCCAGAATAACTCACGTTCACCCTGTACAAATACAGGGATGCTCATGCCATAACGCTCTGCAAGTATGGCGTTATCACATATATCGATGTGCTGATAATCTATTGCGGTTTGCTCAACCAATGCTTGGGCGATATCACACAGATGGCAACCCTCTGTGTGATATAACACATAAGCGACTGAACTATTTTTTTGCATGAGTCAGTAGCCACACATTATGGATATGTGGATTACGCTTATAATCCAGCGGTAAACATAAATGGTCAATATTCGTCACGTCGATACCTGCTTGGTTCAACGCTTCGATATCCATTTTAAATTTACGTTTGTTATTGGAGAAAATAAGCTCGCCATTTGGAGACAGTAGCTTAATCAACCCGCCTAACATCTCGGCATGGTCGCGTTGCACATCCCAACTGTCTTCCATGCGTTTTGAGTTAGAGAACGTAGGAGGATCAATAAAGATAAGATCAAACTTCTGGTGGCTGTTTTCTTTAATCCACTGTAAACAGTCTGCTTGAATAAAGTCATATTGTTTACCAGACAATCCGTTTAAGGCAAAGTTTTCTTTAGCCCAACTAATGTAGGTATTAGACATATCAATAGTAGTGACAGATTTTGCACCACCAATTGCAGCATGTACAGACGCAGAACCAGTATAAGCAAATAAATTAAGGACATTTTTACCCTTAGATTTATCACCCACTAATTTACGCGTAACACGGTGATCAAGGAACAAACCAGTGTCTAAATAACCGGTTAAGTTAAGCTTGAATTTAGCACCGTATTCTTCAGTGATAACTTCTACTTTGCGCTCATCGATCTTCTGATACTGATTAGCGCCTTTCTGACGTTCACGAGTTTTTAACGTAATACGATCAGGATGGATCCCTAAAGCACTAGGCAATGCTAATAGCACATCACTAATACGGCGCTTGGTAACCGCTTCAGGAATTGTTGCTGGAGCAGAATACTCTTGGATAACCACATAATCGACATATCGATCAATCGCAACATTATATTCTGGTAAATCAGCATCATATAAACGGTAGCTATCAATACGTTCTTTTTTAGCCCATTTTTCAAACTGTTTAACATTCTTTTTAATACGATTCGCAAATGCTGGAGCTATGTCGATAATATCAACACCTTCAGGCAATTCAGGTACGTCGCGACGGGTACTGTTTGCGTGTAAAGTATAAATGTTAAAAGCACATTCTAATGCACCGTTAAACATTTTCATTTGCTTGTCGGCTTTAAGCTTAAGCGATGAAATGAGTTCAACATCACTGCACAGCATGGCAATTTTCCAGCCACCAAACTCTTTTTTAAACTTATCACCAAGTTGATAATAAAGTTGTAAAAGCTCAGTGACATTACCTAAACGCTCACCGTAAGGAGGGTTAGAGATCAAAAAGCCTTCGCTTACAGGAGGTGTGACATCGAGTGCATCAGACACGCTAAATTCAATTAATTCAGCAACACCAGCATTTTCAGCATTGCGTTTAGCGATAGAGATCAGGTGTGGCTCAATGTCTGAACCGTAGAATTTGAGTTTGCAACGGGTTTTCCCCAAAGTTGCACGCGCTTGAGCTTCGTCAAAAATAACCTGCCACATCGCTTTATTGTGGCTCTGCCAATTTTCGAAACCAAATTTTTCGCGTTTGAGTCCTGGTGCAATATCAGCAGCCATTAATGCCGCTTCTATTAGTACCGTGCCGCTACCACAAAATGGGTCAAGCACTGTAATTGGATTTGCTTGCCAGCCACTGCGAACTAACATATTGGCCGCGAGGTTTTCCTTTAATGGTGCTTCGCCTGTAGTTGAACGGTATCCACGTTGATGCAATGACGCGCCTGAGAAGTTCATTGAAATAGTCAACTGACCATTTCGATAATGGGCATCAATTTTAAAATCGGGATTAACACGTTCGACATCTGGACGAGGAGTACCATCGTCACGAAAACGGTCAACAACCGCATCTTTAATTTTCAACGCGCCAAATTGAGTGTTGTTAATGAAACCACCCGTGCCGTGAAAATCAATACTGAATGTTTTCTTATGGGAAAAATGCGATGGCCAATCAATACAGTATGCCGCGTTATAAAGTTGCTCGGCAGAATCACAGGCTCCTTTATAGATCACTAATACGATACGGCTCGCTAAACGAGTCCATAGTGTGATTCGATAAGCCAGCTCTAATGGAGCAGTAAAATACACCCCAGCAACACTTTCTTTAACGTCGGTTGCGCCAAACTCTTTAAGTTCAGAAGCAAGGCTATATTCGAACCCCTTTGGGGCAGCAGCAAAAAAATTAAACATGTATTTAGTCAGTCATCGGTTACGCAAAATTCAGTGCAGCATTATACCTGTTCAAACACATAACCCCAACGACTTATCGAAATGGGCTGTTAAATTCCCTTATTTTAGGCTTAATAACCTTATATCGTTCGATAAAGCAGTAACTCGCTTATTTTACCAGCAAACAAATAGCTACAGCCTAGATTTTACTTGCAAATAGAAACGGGGATCGCTATAGTTCGCCCCGCTTTGAAGCAGACAGTTAAACACGCTAACCAGCGAGTTTAGTAAGCTAAATCAAAGTAGCGTCAATCGGACGCGGGATGGAGCAGTTGGTAGCTCGTCGGGCTCATAACCCGAAGGTCGTAGGTTCAAGTCCTACTCCCGCAACCATTTCTTTAATCAATAGAATAAAAATAATTGATAGCGTTATATCGGACGCGGGATGGAGCAGTTGGTAGCTCGTCGGGCTCATAACCCGAAGGTCGTAGGTTCAAGTCCTACTCCCGCAACCATTTCTTTAATCAATAGAATAAAAATAATTGATAGCGTTTTATCGGACGCGGGATGGAGCAGTTGGTAGCTCGTCGGGCTCATAACCCGAAGGTCGTAGGTTCAAGTCCTACTCCCGCAACCATTTCTTTAATCAATAGAATAAAAACAATTGATAGCATTTTATCGGACGCGGGATGGAGCAGTTGGTAGCTCGTCGGGCTCATAACCCGAAGGTCGTAGGTTCAAGTCCTACTCCCGCAACCATTTCTTTAATCAATAGAATAAAAACAATTGATAGCGTTTTATCGGACGCGGGATGGAGCAGTTGGTAGCTCGTCGGGCTCATAACCCGAAGGTCGTAGGTTCAAGTCCTACTCCCGCAACCATTTTCTATTAGTAAACTTCCTATATTTACCTAACACCTCATCGTAAAATCAATCACTTGTTTGTTGGGCTCAGCTTTTTATAAATAAAGAGTCGAAGGTCGTAGCTTTTTATCAAGTCCTACTCCCGCAACCATTTTCTATTAGTAAACTTCCTATATTTACCTAAAACCTCATCGTAAAATCAATCACTTGTTTGTCGGACTCAGCTTTTTATAAATAAAGAGTCGAAGGTCGTAGCTTTTCATCAAGTCCTACTCCCGCAACCATTTTATATTAGTAAACTTCCTATATTTACCTAAAACCTCATCGTAAAATCAATCACTTTTTTGTCGTGCTCAGCTTTTATAAATAAAGAGTCGAAGGTGGTAGTTTTTCATCAAGTCCTACTCCCGCAACCATTTTCTATTAGTAAACTTCCTATAGTTACAGCATTATCAAAAAACTGCTGTTGATACTCCCAAACAACACGGTACATCCTCAACCATGCAGAAATATTAACGTCATTGTTAACGTCTTTTTTCTGATGTTATTTCGATATTGGCAACGCGAATTTCCACCAGCTGAGCATTCCACCTTCAAGTTGATACACATCAGTAAACCCAAACTGTTTAAGCTTTCTAACTCCAGGAATGCTTCGATGGGCAGAGAGACATATAACGACAGTGGTTATCTCTTGTGATAATTGCAGCTGTTTTATCGTGTTAATGGAAAGCGATGTAATGGGCAGGTTTAGCGAACCTTCTATATGCGACTTGTCCCATTCCATTTTTGATCGAACATCTACTATTTGAATGCTATTTTTCTGAAGTCGCTTAAACACCGCTTGGGCGTCCATTTCAGGTACTTTTCCAAATGGTAGCCACTGAGCCAGATTGTTTAATATCGACATGACATACTCCAAATATTGCTGCCTAATGCGTATGCCTAATCAGGCTTGATTGAAAAATATTGATTGGTTCCAAGGCATCAAATAAATAATGATGACTTTAGGTTTATATCAAAATCACTATCAATGGTCATTATCAATAATCACTATGGCGACCATATCTGCCACATAAGCCAATTCATCAAGCTTTAATTAACATAGATTATATGGATATCACTAACGTTAAATCTAACATGAAGCAGCACCTAAGCAATACTCAAGTACCAGAGCTAGCGACTATTTAACATATATCTACTCTAGTGCTACAGTGATAATAAAAATGCCGAAAGATCTCTCATTCGGCATTTTTACAATCTAAAATATTGATTTAAATAAATTACTTCAACCAATGTTTTACTCTGGTGCGATTATTGTTGTCCCGGCTTTGCTTAATTAATTCATCACCGGCTCTAACTTGAGTCGTTTTTGCTAATCGGTCATAAAGCAATACATTCACTGAAGCCGCTAAATTCATACAGCCCACTGTGGGGACGTAGACAACATTCTCAGCAGCATCAATTAATTGCTGTGGAATAGTGCCATCTTCTGGGCCAAATATATAAAACGCATTGTCGGGATGAATAAATAAAGGCAGCGGCGTAGCACCTACTACCAGATCAACACAGACTATCGTCGCCCCTTCTGGCACGCTATCAAGTAGTGATTCGACACCCACTAGAGGAATCCGTTTAGCTGCATCTTTAGTGTCAACATCGTATTGAGCATCTCCTGACTTCGCTGCTAATTCGTAGCGTTTTCCGGTATAGCAAACATTATCAACACCGTAACAGCCTGCTGCACGCATAATACCGCCAACATTAACCGGAGTCTTAGGATTGACTAAACCAATAGTCACTTGCGAAGAAGGATTTACCATAAAAGCTGTTTATCTATTCCAGTTATGCTGCTTGAGCAACAATACGTTGACGTAATTGCTGCCACGCAGCTTCCACTAATGAAAAATCATGTTCATCTAATTCTTCATTTGCCAAGGCAAGGCACTTAACTAATTTTTGATCCAGTGCTGCTAAATCTTGTTCAGCCTCTATTTCTAATTCGGCTAACACAACGGCGACATGGCCTTGTAAATAACCACAAGCAAACAATGCATCATCGTCGCTGTGGCTAACACTGTCTTCAATCCAGGACTCTAATGCTGCATCGTACTGTTCTAACATGTTCTAGTTCTCCACTAAATCTGGGTTGGCTACTTGATACATCACGTAATCATGGTAACCCGTGACTATTTTGTAATAGCCAGTGAGTGCTTTATCTAATTCAGGGTCGCCACTATCCACAATAAGTGGCCTGCCTTCAAGTGCTTTTAACTTAGTTTTTGTCGCTAAGATTAAAATATTGTCTTTTTCTATTTGTCTGATGAGATCAGGTGACAACTGCTGATTACCTCGACCTAAAATATGCCCTTGCCCGCCGATTAAAGTGATCACCAGTTTTACGCTGGGATACGTTTTTTTATCCGCAATGAACGTGAGCAGTTGCTGCGCCGTTACATCCTGAGCCATAATCTGTTTATGTTGAATAACATCAACACCGAGCAAGGTATTAGCTAAGCCTAAATCTTCCATTACGGCGGCAACAGTGCTGCCAGACCCCATAATATAAAGTTCATCGTCCATGGATTCAATTATGTCAGCGGCAATGTCGGCCAGCACTAATTCATCGACTTCTTTTCCGCCCATTTTAACGGCTTGTATGTAACGCGGCTCTGCAGGAACCGTCATCTCACCGAATCGTCTCGCTTTTACAATGCCTTGCCTAAACGCAACTTCATCGATATCCATAACATCGGCTGACATCAAACTGACTAACTCACCGTTTAATAGCATACGGACCACTACACCCGATGCATGCGGAGTAATGCCATACACTCCAGAATGAATTTTCACTCCAGCGGGAACGCCCAGTACAGGGAAAGAATCATCAACAACAGCGTAAATATCACGAGCAGTACCATCACCACCGGCAAATAACAGCAAATCTAATTGATGCTCAAGTAAGCATTTAACCGCTTGCTGTGTATCTAGCGCAGATGTTTTTTCAGCAGAGCGAGTCTCAATAGCGCGATACACCTCTTGAGTGCTAAAGCCCATTTGGCGACATAACAACCCGCCCATGTCACCAGATGCGGTAATAATATCGATTTGTTCAGCAAACGGTAAAATGACATCCAAAGCCTGTTGCATACGTTGTTGTGCTTTAGGTATGGCGCCTTTAGCTAAGGCTTCATTAGCTACACCATCAGAGCCTTTTAAGCCGACACTCCCGCCTAAACCAGCGAGTGGATTAATGATAATTCCTAAGCGAAAACGTTTCACATCAACTCCTTGCTATAACGACAATACTGTTTTAATTAACCTTGAGCAGTGGTTGTATTTGTAGCTGCTTCACCATTGATGTTAGGGATCATCAGTACTGCAAACATTGATAGCAATGCACAGCTTGCAGCAAATACCCATACCCACATGGTTTGACTACCATCGCCCCAAATCATGCCGCTTATCCATGTACCTAGTGCACCGCCCACCCCAAAACTAACACTGGCATATAATGCCTGCCCAGTGCTGCGGTGACTGACATTAAAATGCCGATGAATAAAATGAATTGATGCTGCATGCACTAAGCCAAAGGTAAATGCATGTAATAATTGGCTGACGATTAATAATGAAACATGTTCAACGCCAAACGCTAACAGTAACCAGCGAACCGAAGTCAGTAAGAGACTCACCACCAGTAACACTCGAATACCATATTGGCGGATAAGACGCGATGAATAGAAAAAGATCACAATTTCAGCTAAAACGCCTAAAGCAACCAGTATTCCAGCAATCGTTTCAGAGTAGCCGACCTGTTTTAAATACAATACAAAGAAGCCATAAAATGGCCCAACACTCATCTGCAATAACATTGCCGATAACATAAACCACACTAATGATGCATCAAATGTCAGCTTGGGCCGTTCAGATTTATTGACCACCACACTGCGATTAGCGGGTAATGGGAGCGAGCAAGCAAATAAACCTAAAAATAATATCATCCCCATATAAGGCAATACTTCTGGCCCCCAGTGATCAATTGCCAGGCCACCACTGATCACCAGCACGATATATCCCACACTGCCCCAACTGCGAATAGCCCCATAACGCTCTGCTTTATCACCTAAGGTTTCTAAGGTAATTACTTCTAATTGAGCAAGAATCGAATTCCAAAAGAAGGTGTAAATAGCCAGACTGACCGCGAGATATATGAAGCTACCATCAAAGAAAAAACTGGTGTAAGTAATCGCGGCGGCAAAGGAGCCGAGCTTAATCAGTTCTGAGCGCATACCGGTGCGATCAGCCACAGCAGCCCACACATTAGGCGCAACAATTCGAGTCGCCATCAGTATTGCCAAGAGAAAACCAATCTCTTGGGCATTGAATCCTCGACTATCAAAGAAAACGCCCAAATAGGGAACCATAATGCCGAGAATGGAAAAAAAGAAAAAATAACAAGCGCCGAGCCAGCGTAAATCTGGCTCGGCGCGCTTAACTGAGGACATTAGCGCATTCCGATAACTGGCGTTTGACTGGTTACATCATGGTTTTGAGCACGATGTCTTAATAAATGATCCATTAAAACAATGGCTAGCATCGCTTCAGCAATAGGAACTGCACGAATGCCCACACAAGGATCATGGCGACCTTTGGTGATCATCTCAATACTCTCGCCCTGCACTGTAATGCTTTGGCCTGGCACGCTAATGCTTGAGGTGGGTTTTAACGCAATATGGGCAACGACTGGCTGACCAGATGAAATTCCACCCAAAACGCCACCAGCATGATTAGAGGCAAAACCTTGTGGAGACATTAAGTCGCGACCTTCTGAACCTTTTTGAGTAACAACCCCGAAGCCATCACCAATTTCAACACCTTTAACCGCATTAATGCCCATCAATGCATGGGCAATATCGGCATCGAGACGGTCAAATACTGGCTCGCCTAAACCCACTGGTACACCAGTCGCGACAACGGTAACTTTAGCACCAATTGAGTCGCCGGATTTGCGCAAGCCACGCATATACTCATCTAATGCTTCTAATTTAGCGACATCAGGAAAGAAAAATGCATTTTGTTCAATTTGAGCTAAATCGATAGTCTCAGCACAAATAGGTCCTAATTGAGCAAGGTAGCCATAAATTTCAATGCCATGAACTTGCTTGAGATATTTTTTAGCTACGGCACCCGCGGCAACACGCATTGCCGTTTCACGCGCAGACGAACGGCCACCGCCACGGTAATCACGCATGCCGTACTTTTGCTGATAAGTATAATCAGCATGACCGGGACGGAAGGTATCTTTAATATCGGAGTAATCTTGGCTGCGTTGATCGGTATTTTCAATCAATAAACCAATAGAGGTGCCAGTGGTTTTGCCTTCAAAGACACCTGACAAAATTCTCACTTCATCAGCTTCCCGACGAGCAGTAGTATAGCGAGACGTGCCAGGACGACGGCGATCTAAATCATGCTGCATATCTTCAACTGTTAATTCAAGTCCTGGCGGACAGCCGTCAATAATACAACCTAACGCGACACCATGGCTTTCACCAAAAGTTGTCACCACAAAATTTTGACCGATACTATTTCCTGACATGAGCGTTAACTACCTCTATTTAAATTTACAGTAATGCGTTTGCTGTACCTGCCTATTATTCACTATCTTTATAGATGGCGAAAAGTGATTCATTTTCAACTAGCTGATCACGGGTCAATACAAACACACCATCACCGCCAAATTCAAAATCAACCCAAGTAAACGGCATATCCGGATACTGCTCAATCAAATGCACCATTGAATTACCTACTTCAACGACCAGTAAACCGGTTTCGGTAAGATAATCTGCTGCATTAGCTAAGATACGCTTGGTTAAATCTAAGCCGTCATTACCAGACGCTAATCCAATCGCAGGTTCGTGATGATACTCTTCTGGCATGTCACCAATATCTTGGGCATCTACATATGGCGGGTTAGAAACAATTAAGTCGTAATGTGGGCCTTTAGAAATAGCCGAAAATAAATCAGATTGCATAGGGAAAACACGATCTAGCACGCCCAATGATTCAATATTAATCTGAGCAACTTCAAGCGCATCTTCACTAATATCTAATGCGTCCACTTCTGCATCTTCAAATGCATAAGCACAAGCAATGGCAATACAAGCACTGCCAGTACATAAATCCATAATGCGATTAACTGGCTTGTTGTACAACCAAGGGCTAAATTGATTATTAATCATTTCAGCAATCGGTGAACGCGGTACAAGCACGCGTTCATCAACATAAAATTCGAGCCCGGCAAAATTGGCTTTATTGGTTAAATACGGTACAGGTAAACGCTCACGAACTCGACGAATGATTAATTCAACGATTTTGTGTTTTTCGCTACTGGTTAAATTACTTAAAATAACTTGCTGGCCGATTTCTTCAGGTAAGTGTAGAGCATGAAAAACCAATGCAATCGCTTCATCCCAAGCATTATCCGTTCCGTGACCATAATAAATATTGGCGTCGTTAAAACGGCTAACAGCCCAACGTAACATATCAGCGATGGTACTTAACTCAGTGACAGCTTCATCTACAAAGATCTTATCCAAAACACACTCCTTAAAAATTGTTCTGCGCTATTGTAACTGATGTCTATTAAGATGACCTAGAATTCAATACAATACGCTTATGAAACACGATAATTATGCAGACTCATCGCTGTTTAGTGCATTAATCGCAGATATCAAACCGCTACGGCAAGATACTCACCACTTTAAACAGCCAGTCAAAGCCAAACAACAGTTCGAAACCAAAGAACGTCAGATTCATGCTGATAGTTATTTTTCGGACATATATCAGCCGCTTATGCCGGTCGATGGACCTATGCGCTGGATTAATTCCAACACAGATAAACATGAATTGAAACGTTTAAGACGCGGGGACTATTCACCCGACCTATTGTTAGATTTGCATGGAATGCGACAAGCAGAAGCCAAACTTGAATTAGCGGCACTGATTCAAGCATGCGTTAAGCAAAGCATAATATGTTGCAGTGTAATGCACGGTTATGGAATGGGAATTTTAAAGCAACAAACGCCAATGTGGCTAGCACAACATCCAAACGTAAAAGCCTTTCACCAAGCACCAAAAGAATGGGGCGGCGATGCAGCGTTGTTAGTATTGATTGATATTGGTGATCATCCTCACCGACGTTAATTTGAGAAAATAAGCACGGACAGTAAAAAGGTAAGTAATCACTTACCTTTTTTGCAAACTGGTTTTATGCAACACGCAATTACCATTACACAACAACTTGATGTGGTGCTGTCATTGCTACGAAACTGGCATTTTGAGCATGTTTGTCAATATGAGCCACTGCAGAAGTAGCAAACAAAGGCGGTTCCATACCAGCCACAAGCTCACTAACCATAAAGCCTAAAAGAGGCATATGAGCAATAACCAAGACATTATCTGCCTTATATTGTTCGGCATAAGCCAAGACAAGATCAACCGCTCTTATTGCATCACCGGAAGGAGTAACATCGTCAAGTACCAGCAACTTACGCGGTTCAGGTAAGTGTTTACTGACTTTTTGCCATGTTTGCTGAGATCGTAAATACGGACTCACAATCACCAAGTCAAAATGACTGACTTGTCTTGCTAACCAATTAGCCATATCGCCCGTCTGAATTCGACCATTGTCAGTTAACTTTCGTTCTCTGTCTGACGGTGCATTCAAACTCGCTTCACCATGGCGCATCAAAAATAGCTGCATACTTCTCTCAAGATATTTTTATTCTCATTATGACCCAATTGTAGCGTTAATCCTCGTAACAACAAACCTAGAATTAAGCATATTAAGATAAACTTTAGTCGATAATAGGATAAAACTGCCCAAGGTAATTTGCTAAAAAGTAATAACAAGATCAATATATAACAAGTTATCTTTTCTGGAGCCTCCTCTTGCCTGAATTTCCAGCAGTTTATAAAAGCCAAAATGATCATCGCCAGTACCAATATCGAGTGTTAAATAACCAACTCAAAGTACTGCTGGTTGAAGATATGCAATCAAATCAAGCCGCTGCTTCTATGGCGGTAAGTGTTGGTCATTTTGACGATCCGGTTGAGCGTCCTGGTATGGCACATTTTCTTGAACATATGTTGTTTTTAGGGACTGAAAAATATCCAGACTCAGGCGAGTATCATGCTTACATTAATCAACATGGCGGCAGTAATAATGCATGGACAGGTACTGAACAAACAAATTTTTTCTACAGTATTAACGCTGAAGCCTTAGAAGGTTCACTAGACAGATTTAGTCAATTTTTCATTGCACCTAAGTTTGATTTAGAGCTGGTTGATAGAGAAAGGCAAGCAATCGAATCTGAATTCAGTTTGAAATTAAAAGATGACATTCGCCGTGTTTATCAAGTCCAAAAAGAAACCGTTAACCCAAAGCATCCGTTTTCAAAATTCTCTGTAGGTAACCAAAGCACCTTAGCAGGCAAACAAGCAGGCATAAGAGATGAACTGCTGGCTTTTTATCAACAACATTACAGCGCAAATATCATGACATTGTGCGTGGTAGCCCCCTGCCCTATAGCCAAACTAGAAAGCATTGTTGAGCAATACTTTTCAAACATCCTCAATAGAAATGTAAGTAAACACTATCCTTGTGAAGCTTTAATAACAAAGGCTGAACAACAAAAGCACATACAAATAATACCGTTAAAAGATCAAAAACGAGTCAGTATTAGTTTTTCCCTGCCAGAGATAGACCAATTTTATAAACGTAAACCGCTTACATTTATCAGCCACTTACTCGGTAATGAAAGTCCGGGAAGTTTGCTTTCATATTTAAAAATACATGGGCTAGCCAATAATTTATCTGCTGGCGGTGGTGTTAACGGCTACAACTTTAAAGATTACTCAATCAGCATACAATTAACCGATAAAGGATTGATAGAACTTGATGAAGTGGTTAGCTGTGTTTTTGAATACATCGAGTTAATTAAACAGCAAGGTATTCAAGCGTGGCGTTACCAAGAACGAGCCAACTTACTTGATACGGCATTTCGGTTTCAAGAACAAATTAAAACCTTGGATCTAGCGAGTCATCTCAGTATTAACATGCACCATTACGATATTGAAGACATTATCTATGGCGACTATCGCATGGATGAGATGCTCGAGGATGAAACTACACAACTGCTTGGCATGATGTCGGTGAGCAATATGCGTTTGCTCACGGTAGCGAAAGAGTCTCAAGTCGATAGTCACGCTGATTGGTACAACACTCCTTATCAGGTTAGAGCATTACAGCCTCAGCAAATCGCAAAATGGTCATTAGTCTCCATAAGAGATGAGCTCAAGCTGCCTGAAAAAAATCCGTTTATTGTCGCCAATCCGCAAGCTCGAGCAAACAAAAGCAATACACAAGTACCAACCATTGTTGCTGAAGGCGAAGGTTATCGCATTTGGCATAAAAAAGATGATGAATTTAATGTCCCTAAAGGGCATTTATATTTATCGCTAGACTCAGAGCAAGCTAGCTCAACACCAAGACAAGCAGCATTAACAAGACTGTACGTTGAAATGCTAATTGATTACCTAGCAGAACCAACATACCAAGCAGAGGTTGCTGGGCTTAACTATAATATTTATCCCCACCAAGGAGGTATTACTCTGCATTTAACCGGTTTTACTGGTAACCAAGAAAAACTGCTCACTCTAATCATCAATAAAGCCCGCGAGCGTAACTTTACCGAACAACGCTTTAACATGATTAAAAATCAGATATTACGTAGTTGGAATAACGTTGCTCAAGCCAAACCGATATCACAGTTATTTACCAGCCTAACCGTGACACTGCAAAAAAGAAGTTTTGAACCGGCCAGAATGGCTGAAGAACTTACCCTGCTAAGCCTTGATGATTTACATCAACATGTAAGTGTATTTTATGAAAAAATTTATCTTGAAGGCCTGGTATACGGTGACTGGCTGGTTGAAGAAGCGCAGCAGCTAGGCAAGCGCTTACAGCATTTATTATCATTAGTCACAAAACCAAGCGCAGAAGCATCACGCGAATTGATTAATCTGGATAAAAGAGGTTCATTACTGCGGGAGAAAACAATTGCTCATCAAGATAGCGCGATTATTGTTTACTATCAATCCCGAAAGGCGACTCCCGAACGTGTTGCATTATTCAGTTTATTAAACCATACGATGTCATCAACCTTTTTTCATGAACTGCGCACCAAACAGCAATTGGGCTATATGGTGGGAACAGGTTATTTACCGTTAAACAGACACCCTGGAATAATTTTTTATGTGCAGTCCCCTACTACGGGGCCAAGGCAACTTCTTGAAGCTATAGATGAATTCATCGCTGACTTTAATTATGCAGTGATGCAAATAACGAATGAACAATGGGAAAGCACCAAGCAAGGCATGATTAGCCAAATCATGGAACACGATACCAACCTAAAAACCCGCAGCCAACGCTACTGGGTAAGCTTAGGTAATCGAGACTATAAATTTAATCAACGTGAATTGGTCGTATCGGAAGTCGAAAAGCTCACCAGAGCAGACTTGATTAAGTTTATGGTTGCGCACATGCGCAGTAAAGATTGTGATCGTTTAGTCCTATTTAACAGTGGAGATCAACATCACAATCAAGCAAGCTTAAGTTCAGATAATATGATCGAAGACTTAAAAACATTTAAACAGCAAGCTGATAAATTTCAGTTTTAGCAAATGTCTTTAGCTAAAAGGCGTCATATACCAAGTAGGCTACAATTATGTTAACAAATCGTCTTAGCTACAATTAATAGTACGAAATACCAAATAAAACTTTCGTATTAGTTAACCAGTTGATTAAAAAATAGTTATTTAAGCATTTTATGGTAATAATTGACTAATATTCTATCAATCAGACCTTTTTTGTTAACATGCTTTTGACAAAGCCCTTAGTTTCTGAAAAAGTAGACAAATCATCGACTTCTTTGCGGCATCGAAAGAGAATAAGTATAAAAATTATGCCTAAAATTTTACTCTTCATATGTGTTTATTTTATTTTTAGCTTCGGCGCTACAGCCATCGAAGCTGACAAAACAGAATCAAATTTCGATCTACTGCTAAATTATACTAACTACGGAGTTGTAGATGGTTTATCCCAAGACACCGTTACGGCTATTGTTGAAGATAACGAAGGCTACGTTTGGGTTGGAACGATCAATGGCTTAAACCGTTTTGACGGTAATGAATTTAAGCAATTCTATGCCGATGGCGGTAAAGGGGAACTACCTAGTTCGTTTATTCGTAATTTACTGATTGATGATAACGGCATTTTACTTGTAGGCACTGATAAAGGCTTTGTTCAATTTGATAAAGAATCAGAATCATTTACTAAAAATAGCATATCAACATTTATTGGCGAACAAGCTATTTGGTCTATATCAAAGCAAGATGGTGAAATCTTTATTGGATTAAATAAGGAGTTTATATCTTACGACAATACATCTTTAAATATTATGTCTTCATTAAAAAACGAAAAAATTAAAGAAGTAAAAAAAGTAATTAAATTCAAAAACAATTTCTATATAAGAAATTATGAAGGCAGTGTTTTTGAAAAGCAAAATAAAACAGGACTGATAATTAAAATAATGGATCAATCAAATGATTTATCCTTGATTGACGACCAAATTATAATGGCAAATGAAGATGGTTTATATCTTTATGATAAAGTTTTAAAAAAAATATCCAACTTAAATTTAACTAGTATAGATTCTGACACGGATGGCAATATAGCCATTCGTGAAAATAACATACTAAACATAGACTTTTTAGATGGGGAAATAATGACATCTCCCATAGGGTCTATAAACATTGATGCAAAAAAACTAAAAAAAG
>NZ_JACJER010000078.1:0-22041 GCF_014164185.1 Shewanella sp. SG44-6
ACTAATATTCTCCTCTGATTGTTCAAAATTAGCTTTTGCTTCAGCAATTTGTATATCCAGAAAGCCTTGGGCCTCTGCAGAGACTGATTTGAAAACAGGATTAATATCCTTTAATAGAATCATATTTGCTTGTCTGAATCTGCCCGCATTTAATTCTACCAATGCCCGATTAAAACCGTTATCTGTGATGACATCAAGTTGATGAACCAATCTGTTAACTTGGGCTCTTTCATCGGCATTTAAATTGGAGCTTAGAATTTCATTATCAATAATATCATGGAGTATTTTCAACGATTGATTAATATCATTAATGTGTATGTCAGTTGGGTGATCATGGAGTTTGGCAAATTCTGATGAGGGATCATGCTGCAAGGATAACAACAAGGCACTTCTTGCATTGCCTAACTCATCTAAGACTTTGCCGGCTCGAATGGTATGTTGCATGCCCTGCGAGTATAGGTCATCAATTGAGTTTGTGGCTTGTTGCATACCTGATATACCTTGATATGCTAAAAATAATAGTGCGCCTAAAGTGATTAACATGCTCAACGTCAAGCGAGCACTAACTGATTGCAGTTTTTCAGTAAACTTGGATGGTTTAGCTTGGCTTGAATCTTGGCTAGGCTGTTGGCCAGATAATGATGTCATAAAATATCCTTTATTTTCGACACAACCTAGTGTGCTCAATATAAATAAGGTAAATAAAACGAATATTACACATTAATTAAATTTATATATGAGAGCTAGCTAACATATTATCAACAACAGCTAATCAACGCTGCCTGACCGATAAGAATTAGACTTTTTAAACTGAGTTGATGACGAAAAGACAAGCGTGATCAGATAAGATTTATTGAGTATGAAGGCGAGGTCATTTCTGCCATATTGGTTACATCTTGAACAGATAGATCAGGTTATTGATCAGCTAAAAAGTGCATTTATGCACTTTTAGCTGATGATATGGCACAGTGATAATTAAGCGGCATTATTGGTTTTGCTGTTTTAACTCATGAGCTTGGCACAGCACTGTTTAAACTTTTTGCCGCTATGGCAAATACAAGCATCATTTCGACCGGGTAAACGATTGTGCATTTGTGTTCCACTAGTATAAAACCAATGGCCATCTTGTTTGATAAACGATGAACGCTCATATATCGCATCGATCTTTTTATCTTCGATAAACCATGCTTTAAAAATCACTTCACCTTTTTCAGCGCATTGTGTCGAAGAAAGCACTTCTAATCCCAACCACTGCGTTTTAAATTGTGCCAGCTGCTTCTCGGTTAATCCCTGTAAATGATCCGCATGATGAGTCACAATTAAATAATGAAATTGCTTTAACACAAAGGCGCTATAACGAGAGCGCATTAATCGCTCTGCTGTGTCAGCCACAGCCTGATTTAGATGAAATGGCTGACAACATTGAGCATAGTCGACGGCGCTGCCACAAGGGCAATACGTGCTGTTAGTGTCTATTAAATCATTATGTTTCATTGAGTTTATTCTTTCGCAGCGGTAATAAATTGGCGACCGTAATAAAGATTGGGGACGGGTTTGGCATCATAGTAAAAATGGGGCGCAGCATGGGTGTTCGAATCAACACTAATTTTCCATTGCTGTTTGTTATCTTTACTAAAAACAGTCACAAATTTACCAGCAAATTCACTGACAGGTTCTCCTGAATCTTTTCCTGGATGAAAACGCACTAAATAATAACCCACATCAGTTGCGCTATTGGGCTCGTTGTGTCGTACCAGTACTCTGAAGTCGACTTCAAGTTTGGCATTTTTTCGTTTAATTTTGTTAAAAAAGTGGCTGTACAGGCTAAGAATATTTTCTTTACCGCTAATGATACCTCGGTCTTGTGTTTCAGAGATATATACAGCATCGTCGGTATATATTTGTTCTATCGCGGCAAGATCTAATTGTTCAAATGCCTGCGTCAATTTTGTAAAATTAGCATTCAACGTTTTATGGGGTATAGATTCTGTTGCATAAACGTTCATGGTGCTTAGGCACACACTAACGGTTAGCAATATCAATAACCTGAGCGTATTCATTAAGGACAATATTCTTTTCAAGGAATGGTTCTCTTTTTTATCTAGTGTAAATCAATAATGGCAAGCGATACCGTAACGATAACTATAAATTAATCATCCACTTTGCTAAAGCATAGAATCTTTACAAAGTATGTTGGAGGTGGCACATGTCGTTAAGTGATGACGAATTATTTTTACAAGAAATGGCCGATGTTAGTCCTCTTAAGCAAGAACATCAGTCGCATACAGACCCAAGATGGCTTAATCCGTTAAGTGTAACAGATGCTCAATTGGCAAAGCGAGCAGCAGCGGAACAACATGAGTTGTTACAGTTATTGCCTACCGATCCTTATTTATTTACAGCGGTTGAGCCCGATGATGTAGTGAGCTATAAAATGGATGGGATTCAAGATGAAGTATTTACCCAACTGCGCCTTGGTAAATACCGATTCAATACCGTGTTGGATTTACATCAATATAGGCTCCCGCAGGCCCGTGAAAGTTTACTTAGTTGCGTGCTAGGTGCTTATGAACGCGGTGAACGTAATATTTTGGTTATTCATGGCAAGGGTTATAAAAGTAAACCTTATTCAGGGTTAATGAAATCAGCGGTATGCCATTGGCTAAGATTTATTGAACCCGTTACCGCGTATCATTCGGCCACAAAAGAATGTGGTGGAGTAGGTGCGGTATTTATCATGCTAAAAAAATCACCGCAAAAAAGAATTGAAAATAGTGAACTGAATAGAAAGGGTCGTGGTTTTAGGTAGGTTTTATCGGGTGTATGTTGCATCGAAAAAGCCAGTCATATTATAAAAGCAAAAAATAATGCCAAAAATTTAACTGCCGATGTTGTTTGGTTGAAAAAATTTGATGGCAAATAACTTTTTCAACTAAGCACTAATTAGCGCTAACATTTGTATTTTGACGATATTTTTACTCATACTCATGCTCATACTCATTCTCATACTCTTAGTCGCTCAAGTCAGCATTACCAGTCGCGCTGTTGGCTGGCTTGTGCGTTTTGCATACCTAGTTATATTTGTAGTGGAGCAAAGCCATATCGTTAAGCTTTTGCAGTCATGTTATCTCACCTGTCACCACTGAATGCTTCAGGCCAAGGTTAACAGGCAGCGATTTTGAACACATACTTGTGTTTGCCTCAAGCGTCTTTACTTCTATAAATACTAACGTAATGAATTGGGCTAGAGTATTGGCAATATCACACTAGGTTTGTATAACGGCAATGTATGGACTAAGCGTTACATAGGCTCTGCGTTGGAATTAATCTCTGCTTCACACTGCTCCGTTGGTTCTTTAACTCCTCGATGCTTTTCTTCTAGATCCCAGCAATCTTGGTTTTATTTCTACGGTTTAGTGGTATCGGTGAATACTTGTCTGTGCAATAGAGCAATCAATAAACTCACAGGCCTAAGGCAATGTTATTTCTAATCGTTTTCATCATAAGCCAATGTCTTTGACGTATTGGGCAGCGTTTAGAGTAAGCCCATTATCTGTCAGTACATAGTGGTATTAGAAAGTGCAATAATGGCTTCATTAACACTGTCTATGGTGGCGTTTTTTAAAAATAAATCCATTTGTGCAATTACAGTGACTGAATTCTCATGTCATAAAGGCGCTGGATCAATTTGAGACGGTCGTTTTAAAGGCAAGTGTATCTAGTGTATGTCCTTTTTATCTGCTGATGTCTGCCAACCACAAAATAGCAAACTTTGTATAATAGTTAACAATTTGGCAGGTTTATTGCTGTTTTTGATGTTGATGTTGTTAAAGAAAGCTAACAATTTCGATTGACATCTGTTCGCTCAATGATTAATTTAAACGGGTGTTTAAATTAACTTTGGTCTTGGAATGGCAAGTCGTACTGATACAAAAACAAGAATACTCGACGCAGCTGAAAAGTTGTTTGCTGAAAGAGGTTTTTCTGAAACGTCGTTGCGACTGATCACCAGTAAAGCTGAAGTCAATTTGGCATCGGTCAATTACCATTTCGGTTCGAAAAAAGAATTAATTCGCGCAGTACTCGCAAGATACTTAGATGTATTTATGCCAAGCGCTGCGATAGAAATTAAACGCATACATCATGCGCCTGAAGATGCGTCATTAAATGAAATTTTTTCTGCTTTAATTAAGCCATTACTCGAGCTTAACAAAGTGCGCAATGGCGGCACGATTATTTTCTTGCAGCTGTTGGGTCGTGGTTACATTGAAAGCCAAGGGCATTTACGTTGGTTTATCACCACGCATTATGGCGAACACTTAGCGACTTTTGTGCAAGCCGTATCGGCCAGTGCACCGCATATTCCCGCAGCTGAAATGTTTTGGCGTTTGCATTTCACCCTCGGGACGATAGTATTTACCATGGCTTCTGCAGATGCGTTAAATGAAATTGCCGCTGCTGAGTATGGTGAACATAACAACATTGAAGCGATTCTTCGTAAAGTCATCCCCTACATGGCAGCAGGTGTTGCTGTTCCTGTGTTAACAAACTAAGAAGGTATAAAATGAGTATCGTCATATTGCTAGTTATAGCGATCATTGTCCTCTTTGGCGTACGTAATATCAGGATGCAAT
Source organism: Shewanella sp. SG44-6 (assembly GCF_014164185.1). Lineage (NCBI taxonomy): Bacteria > Pseudomonadati > Pseudomonadota > Gammaproteobacteria > Alteromonadales > Shewanellaceae > Shewanella > Shewanella sp. SG44-6. The sequence continues at coordinate 4,635 of NZ_JACJER010000078.1, forward strand.
TTATTACGCGTCCAGTATTTTCGTTCTTCAAAAAAGTGTTACCTCCTTTGTCGAGTACCGAGAAGGAAGCAATGGAAGCGGGTGATGTTTGGTGGGAAGGTGAGTTATTCCGTGGTAAGCCAAACTGGAACACCTTACACGGTTACGGTAAGCCAACGTTAAGTGCTGAAGAGCAGGACTTTATAAATAATCAAGTTCAAACCGCATTAACCATGATCGACGATTTTGATATTGTTCATAATCGCAAAGATTTACCGCCAGAGTTGTGGCAGTACTTTAAAGAGCAAGGTTTTTTTGCGTTAATTATTCCTAAAAAATTTGGTGGTCGTGAGTTTTCTGCTTATGCAAACTCAACCATAGTAGCAAAAATTGCTACGCGCAGTGTCAGTGCGGCGGTTACCGTTATGGTGCCTAATTCTTTAGGCCCTGGTGAGTTACTAACGCATTATGGTACTAAAGAACAAAAAGAACGTTGGTTACCTTCATTGGCTGTGGGTAAAGATATTCCATGTTTCGCATTAACAGGCCCAGAAGCGGGCAGTGATGCTGGTGCTATTCCTGATGTCGGTATTGTGTGTCGCCGTGAGTTTGAAGGCGAAGAAACATTAGGCTTAAGTTTAACCTGGAACAAGCGTTACATTACTTTGGCTCCTGTCGCGACGGTTTTGGGATTGGCCTTTCAAATGCGTGATCCTGACGGATTGTTAGGTGATGTTAAAAATATAGGGATCACCTGTGCGCTTATCCCGACAGATCATCAAGGTGTTGAAATCGGTCGTCGTCACAACCCATTAATGATGGCGTTTATGAACGGGACAACCAGTGGTGAAGATGTGTTCATTCCATTGGATTGGATTATTGGTGGACCACAGTTTGCCGGCAAAGGTTGGCGTATGCTGGTTGAATGTTTGTCTGCTGGGCGCGGTATTTCATTACCTGCACTCGCTACGGCATCTGGCCATGTGGCGACCAAAACGACCACTGCTTATAGTTATGTTCGTCAACAGTTCGGTATGCCAATCGGACATTTTGAAGGCGTACAAGAAGCTACAGCGCGAATTATCGCTAATACTTACCAACTTGAAGCTGCTCGTCGTTTAACTACCCAAGGTATCGACTTAAAAGTGAAACCTTCTGTGGTGACCGCGATTGCTAAATACCACATGACCGAGTTAGGCCGTGATGTATTAGAGGACGCGATGGATGTTCAGTCTGGTAAAGGTATCCAATTAGGACCTAAAAACTATCTAGGTCATGCGTATATCGCCACACCTATTTCAATTACGGTAGAAGGTGCAAATATCCTGACTCGTTCATTGATGATTTTTGGTCAAGGAGCAACGCGCTGTCATCCATATGTTTTGGCGGAAATGGAAGCCGCAGCAATGGAAGATGAGACATCAGCTTTAGATCGTTTCGATTCATTGTTACTGGGTCATATTGGTTATGCCATTGGCAATGCATTACGCTCATTTGGTTATGCATTAACCGGAAGTCGTTTAGGCAGTGCACCAGTGAGTGGTCCAACTCAACAATATTATCGTGATATGACGCGGATCTCTTCATCGCTTGCGATAATGACTGATTTATCGATGTTGATTATGGGTGGCGATCTTAAACGTAAAGAAATGATTTCTGCGCGAATGGGTGATGTATTAAGCCAGTTATACCTAGCATCTGCGACATTGAAATTGTTTGAAGATAATGGCCGTCAGCAAGATGATTTACCTGCTGTACATTATGTGATGACAGAGCGTTTACATCTAGCGGCAAAAGCACTTAATGATGCTATTCGTAACTTCCCGAGCAAAATCGCTGCGGTATTGCTACGAGTATTGATATTCCCATTAGGAAATCATTTCAATGCACCAAGTGATAAATATGCGGTTGATTTAGTTACTGGTATGCTCAAACCTGGACCTGCTCGTGACCGTATTACCTTCCTATGCAGTGATGTTGAAGGTGATGAAAGTGGTATCGCTGAAGTCGAGCAGGCTTTCTTGGCAAAATATGCTGCGAAAGATTTGTATAAGAAGCTAAAGAAAGCGCAACGTAGTGGCCATTTAAAATCTAAGCTGCCAATGCTTGAGTTATTTGAGCAAGCACTAGAAAAAGACATTATCACCAAAGCGGAACATAAACAGCTTGTTGAAGCAGATATATTGCGTTTAGCGGCTATCAATGTTGATGATTTTGATAAGATTTAATCAGAATTAATAAAACCCTTTAATGGTTTTATAAAACCTTTGTGTAAATAGCCCTGACTCTGTCGGGGCTTTTTTTTACTATGGCAAAACTAAATTAACAAGTTATCGGTCTGAGAAGATAAATACCAAAGTGCATAACGCAGAATATCTTAAAATACACCCATAAAAAAGCCAATCCGGAGATTGGCTTTCAAGTGCCGAGTCTACTGCAATATACCTGCTATTGAGTATGCCTCATGACATGCAATATCAATTAAGCAACGATCAATACTTTGCAAGTGTTAGTGCCACCAATGGTTTCCATCGCGTCACCTTTAGTCATCAGTACCATATCACCACTGACCAAATAACCTCTGCTAACCATACAGTTTAATGCTTCTTTAGCGAGCTCATCTGCAGGATATGCTGTTGAGTCAAACTCAATTGGCTGTACACCACGGTACATTGCCATGCTGGCCAATGTCTTTTGATGACGAGATAAAGCAAAAATTGGTAAACCAGAGCTGATACGTGACATTAATTTTGCTGTCGCGCCAGATTCAGTTAACGAAATAATGGCTTTAACGCCAGGCAAGTGGTTAGCCGCATACATGGTTGAAAGCGCGATAGTTTCTTCAACTGAAGAGAAACGCTGATCCATACGGTGCTTAGACACATTAACACTAGGATGTAATTCTGCACCTAAACAAACGTTCGCCATTGCCATAACCGTTTCTTCAGGGAAGTCACCAGCAGCGGTTTCCGCTGACAGCATTACCGCATCGGTTCCGTCTAACACAGCATTCGCCACGTCCATGACTTCAGCTCGTGTTGGCATCGGGCTTGAAATCATCGATTCCATCATTTGTGTAGCAGTGATCACGGCTTTGTTTAGTTGGCGAGAACGCTCAATTAAACGTTTTTGCACAGCAACAAGTGCAGCATCACCAATTTCAACACCTAAATCACCACGAGCAACCATGACAACATCTGAAGCGCGGATAACATCATCCATTGCTTCATCAGTTTCAACCGCTTCAGCACGTTCAACCTTAGCAACGATTAATGCGTAGCTACCGGCTTCTTGTGCAAGCTTACGTGCTAGGTCTAAATCAGCACCTGTACGAGGGAACGACACAGCAAGGAAATCAACATTGATCAATGCAGCCGTTTTAATGTCTGCCATGTCTTTTTCGGTAAGGGCAGGAGCGGTTAAGCCGCCACCTTTTTTGTTGATACCTTTGTTGTTCGATAACGGGCCAGCAACAGTAACAGTAGTAAAGACTTTATGGCCTTCAACACGGTCAACCTTCAGCTGCACACGACCATCATCAAGCATTAAGATATCGCCAATGACAACATCATCAGGCAGTTGCTTATAATCAATACCCACTTGATCCTGGTCGCCTTCGCCTTTAGCTAAGTCAGCATCGAGGATAAAGTTATCACCCAAGTTAAGTTTGATTTTTTTGTTATCTTTAAAGGTAGAAATGCGAATTTTAGGACCTTGTAAGTCTCCTAAAATAGCGACATGTTTACCCAATTCTTTAGCAATTCTACGAGTATCCGTAGCACGCTTTAGATGATCTTCTGGTGAACCGTGTGAGAAGTTAAGTCTAACGACGTTAGCGCCTGCTGCGATAATTTTTCGTAAATTGTCATCGCGGTCAGTTGCTGGCCCAAGTGTTGTAACGATTTTAGTTCTGCGGAACATGAGATACTCCGTTAATGATAAGAAAGATTTTGTGTTAAATAGAATTCGGTTATTAAAGTGCTCTTGTGATCTTGGCACTAAAATGATGTCACTATATTAACAGACATTCTCAGTAAATGTAGTAAAGTTACCAACAAAAAGATCGTTTTTAATGTGTAATTTATGTGACAGTTTCGCGGTTTTTACAATAAAAAAGGCCAAACAGAATAAAGTGTTTGGCCTAGTGAACAATAATTGATGGCTATTTATGAGCATTTACACGATCAAATAGAACTTAATTGTGTAATTATTTACCAGTTCTTTGGTAACCTTGGTGCAAAAGTCAGTTTAAAAGGTGGTTATTGTTGTTCAAACGAGCATAAAAATCACGGCTGTACATGAGTGTTAATGTTAACAACCCATCAATTTAGATAGTCATATCCTTGTTTACCCGAGATTCTTTCAATACTTCTTTTACGCGTTTTAAATTATCACGGAAACGCGGACCACGGCGTAAGGTAAACCCTGTCGCGAGTACATCTATGGTAACCAATTGCGCTAAGCGTGACGCCATAGGTAAGTACATGTCAGTGTCTTCTGGTACTTCCATAGTGACAGGCAATGTACATTCAAAAGACAGTGGCGAGTTACGTGCCGTAATGCCGATGACTGCAGCGCCGTTTTCTCGAGCAATACGCGCTATTTCAATCAGTGATTTAGTTCGGCCAGTATGCGAAATTAATACCACTACATCGCCTTCATTACAGTTAATGCAGCTCATTCGTTGCATTAATACATCATCAAAACAAATCACTGGCACGTTGAAACGAAAGAACTTGTTTTGCGCATCATGGGCCACAGAAGCAGAAGCACCAAGGCCAAAAAACGAAATAGTCTTGGCTTGAGTGAGAATATCAACCGCTTTATTAATTGCCGAAGTGTCTAAACTCTGACGAGCCGTATCCAGCGATGCCATTGAAGATTCGAAGATTTTTGTTGTGTATGACTCTGGAGTGTCATCTTCTTCAACGTGTCGACTAACATAAGGTGTGCCGTTAGCAAGACTTTGAGCCAAATGTAACTTAAAATCAGGGAATCCCTTAGTGTCTAATCGACGACAAAATCGATTGACCGTAGGTTCACTAACATCGGCCATCTTTGCTAAGGTGGCAATACTTGAATGTATCGCTGTTTGCGGTGAGGCTAATATGACTTCGGCAACTTTACGTTCAGATTTACTAAATTGGGTAAGGCTTTTTTGAACCTTTTCAAGGGTATTCATAAGCAAGCATCCGCTAGAAAGTAGCTAAAAAGTAGGTAATGTAATTTTATATCATAACTTACAGGAATTACGTGAATTAAGTTATTTATTTACCGTTGATTATCAACTGTAGTTATTTTTCACGACATCGATCACGATTAAATGATTTGTAAGCCTTGGTGTTGGTGGAAAATCATAGCAGATAATAGATACTTGTGACTAGGTTAACAACAATACAAAAATTGCAAATTAAAGATGCAATATTCAAATTCTGTTGTTATATTACAACAAAAGTGTGCTTTTATTCATCTACCGAATTCGAACATGACACACACATATAATTAGGAGAGCTTTCAGCAATGGGCAAATCAATTGGAGCTAAGGCTTGCGACTTCGTACTTTTCGGTACTAAAGGCGATTTAGCTAGGCGTAAATTATTACCTTCTCTATATCAGTTAGATAAAGCAGGATTGCTTGATAAAGAAACCAAGGTAATCGGAGTAGCAAAAGACGCATTCACTCAAGAAGAGTTTGTTGCCCTAGTTACTAAAGCATTAAATACATTTGTTAAAGACGAACTTTGCCCCACCACGTTAGCGCGCTTCCTGAGTCGTTGTCATTATATCGGTACTAATTTTACAGATCCTGAAGGTTATAGTGCCTTCCACGATTTACTTGAACCAAGTAAACGCGTCATGGTGAATTATTTCGCAACTCCTCCTTCTATTTTTGGTGCTATCTGCCGTTGTTTACACGAGCAAAACCTTATTCAATCTGATACCCGTGTTGTGCTCGAAAAGCCAATTGGTACTGATTTAGAATCATCGCATGTGATTAATGACCAGGTTGCCGAGTTCTTTAACGAGAATCAGGTTTACCGAATCGATCATTATCTTGGTAAAGAAACCGTTCAAAATCTCATTGCCCTGCGTTTTGCTAACTCTTTATTCTCTTCTAAATGGGATAACCGCACCATAGATCATGTCCAGATCACGGTTGCTGAAGAAGTGGGTATTGAGGGCCGTTGGGGTTACTTTGACGGTGCGGGTCAAATGCGCGACATGATCCAAAACCACTTATTACAAGTGCTGACCTTGGTTGCCATGGATCCTCCCGTCAATTTAGATGCTGACAGTATTCGTGACGAGAAAGTGAAAGTGCTTAAATCACTGCGGCCAATTAACCAAGACAATGTGTATGAAAATACCGTTCGTGGTCAATACAGTGCTGGTTTCTTAAAAGGTTCACCTGTTCCTGGCTATCTTGAAGAAGAGGATGCCAACACTCAATCCCACACAGAGACCTTTGTTGCTATCCGTGTTGATATTGATAACTGGCGTTGGGCTGGAGTGCCATTCTATTTACGCAGCGGTAAGCGTATGCCCTTTAAGAGTAGCGAAATTGTGGTGTACTTTAAAAATCCACCTCATAACTTGTATCGTGCAAGTTACCGCAATCTGCCACCGAACAAGTTAACCATTCGTTTACAACCTCATGAAGGGGTTGAAATTCAGATGATGAACAAGGTTCCTGGGCTTGAGCAAAAGCAGCGTCTACAAACGACTAAGCTCGATTTAAGCTTCAGTGATACCTTTAAAAACGAACGTATTGCAGATGCGTATGAACGTTTGTTGTTAGAAGCCATGCTCGGAAACCAAGCACTGTTCGTTCGTCGTGATGAAGTTGAGCAAGCCTGGAAATGGGTTGATGGCATCATTCAGTCATGGGAACAAAGTGGTGAAAAGCCTAAATCTTATCCTGCTGGCACATGGGGACCTGTGGCATCGGTCGCATTAATAACCAAAGATGGCCGTTCTTGGGACGAGTAGGGAGCTGACATGATTAAAGATACTGTATTTAAATCCTTCGACAATCCAGCTGATTTAGAAGCCAAACTAGCTGAGAAAATTGCCCAGCAACTACAAAATGCTGTGGATACTCGAGGCAAAGCCAGTTTAGTGGTTTCTGGTGGTTCCACACCATTGAAATTATTTGATTCACTTAGCCATAAAGTAGTCGATTGGGCTGACGTTTACGTCACTTTAGCTGATGAGCGCTGGGTTAACGCTGATGAAAAAGATTCAAACGAAAGGTTGGTTCGCCAGCATTTACTGCAGAATCGTGCCTCCAGTGCCAAATTTCGCGGCTTAAAAAATATGTTTGCAACCCCTGAAGCGGGTTGTGATATGACCAGCGAGTCGTTAGCTAATTTCCCGCGTCCCTTTGATGTGGTGATATTAGGCATGGGCACTGATGGGCATACATGCTCTTGGTTTCCTTGCAGTGCTGAACTCGATAATGCATTAACTACCAAAGATTTATGCGTTGCAGTCAATCCGACAACTGCTCCTCATGCACGTATTAGTTTGTCTAAAGATGCCATTTTAAATAGCCGTCAGATTTATTTGCATCTTGTCGGAGAACCAAAGCTAACTGTTTATCATCAGGCTCTTGAGAATGATGATGTTACCCAAATGCCCATTAGAGCCGTATTAGCGCAGCGTAAAACGCCCGTTGATGTGTTCTATAGCGCGTAAGGAGTTTTACCATGCACTCAGTAGTACAAGCCGTCACCGATAGAATTATTGCACGCAGTAAACAGTCTCGTTCAACGTATTTAACGGCCTTAAATGATGCCAAAGCAAAAGGTGTTCATCGTAGCGCCCTAAGTTGTGGCAATTTGGCTCATGGATTCGCGGCCTGTCAGCCAGCGGACAAAGACTCTTTACGTCAACTAACGAAAGCCAATATTGGTATTGTCACCGCTTTTAATGACATGTTATCAGCACACCAACCTTACGAAACCTACCCAAATATGCTTAAACAAGCGTGTATGGATGTCGGCAGTGTTGCACAGGTTGCTGCAGGTGTACCTGCTATGTGTGATGGTGTGACTCAGGGTCAACCAGGCATGGAGTTAAGTTTACTGAGCCGTGAAGTTATTGCTATGTCTACCGCGATCGGCTTATCGCATAATATGTTTGATGGCGCGCTACTACTGGGTATTTGTGACAAAATTGTACCGGGACTATTAATCGGTGCCTTAAGTTTCGGCCATTTACCTATGCTATTTGTGCCTGCTGGTCCAATGAAGTCTGGTATTCCGAATAAAGAAAAAGCCCGTATTCGTCAGCAATTTGCTCAGGGTCAGGTTGATCGCGCGGCGCTACTTGAAGCAGAAGCTAAGTCATATCATAGTGCTGGTACTTGTACCTTCTACGGTACTGCTAACTCTAACCAGCTAATGCTTGAAATAATGGGCTTACAGCTACCAGGCTCATCGTTTGTTAATCCTGACGATCCATTACGCGATGAATTAAGCAAAATGGCCGCGAAACAAGTGTGCCGTTTAACATCTATGGGCACACAATATACACCAATAGGTGAAATCGTTTCTGAGAAATCAGTAGTTAACGGAATTGTGGGAATTCTTGCGACAGGTGGTTCAACGAACCTGACTATGCACATAGTGGCAGCTGCTCGCGCCGCAGGCATAATTGTAAACTGGGACGACTTTTCTGACTTATCTGATGCCGTGCCTCTGTTAGCGCGCGTGTATCCTAATGGTCATGCTGATATTAACCACTTCCACGCCGCAGGTGGTATGGCGTTATTAATCAAAGAGCTACTCGATGGTGGTCTATTGCATGAAGATGTGAATACTGTCGCCGGTCAGGGCCTACGTCGTTACACCCAAGAACCTCGCTTACTTGATGGTCAACTTAAATGGGTTGATGGCGTGACAGAAAGCTTAGACAAAGAAGTGTTAACGCATCTTGATACCCCATTCCAACAGAACGGTGGCTTGAAATTACTCAAAGGTAATCTTGGCCGTGCAGTGATTAAAGTGTCTGCAGTACCCGATAAAAATCGTGTAGTAGAAGGACCTGCGATTGTCATTGATGATCAAAACAAGCTTGATGCGCTATTCCAGGCCGGTGAGCTTGATCGAGACTGTGTTGTTGTCGTCAGAGGCCAAGGCCCTAAAGCTAACGGTATGCCAGAGCTGCACAAGCTCACACCATATCTTGGCACTCTGCAAGACAAAGGTTTTAAAGTTGCATTAGTGACCGACGGCCGTATGTCTGGTGCCTCAGGTAAAGTTCCTGCAGCAATTCATTTAACTCCAGAAGCGCTTGACGGTGGTTTGATAGCCAAAGTTGAAAATGGCGATCTGATCCGGGTTGATGCTTCAACAGGTGAGTTAACCCTGTTTGTTGATGAGAAAACACTGGCAAGCAGAACAGCAGGCGTGGTCGATTTACACCATTCAAGTTATGGCATGGGCCGTGAATTATTTGGTGCATTACGCAGTAGCTTAAGCAGCCCTGAAACAGGTGCCCGCAGTACACATGCTCTTGATGAATTATATTAAAAATAAAGGAAGTCGGTATTATGATTGAGCCTAATAACTGGTTACTCCAGCCACAAGATGTATTTAAACGCAGCCCGATTGTTCCTGTGATGGTGATTAATAAAATAGAGCATGCAGTGCCTTTGGCTAGAGCCTTAGTTGCTGGCGGTATTAGCGTACTTGAAGTAACACTTCGAACACCTTGTGCGCTTGAAGCCATTGCTAAAATAGCTAAAGAAGTGCCAGAAGCTCTAGTGGGTGCGGGAACTATTTTAAATCAGACCCAATTACAACAAGCAATTGATGCTGGTTCACAATTTATTATCACTCCAGGTGCAACAGTTGATTTGCTAAAAGCTGCTAAAAAAGGCACGGTGCCATTAATTCCTGGTATCGTTAGTATTTCAGAAGTTATGGTGGGAATGGAGTTGGGTTATACTCATTTCAAATTCTTCCCTGCTGAAGCTTCTGGTGGCATTAATGCACTTAAATCTTTCTCTGGTCCACTGTCGGGTATTCGTTTTTGTCCAACAGGTGGCATTAGCCCTGCGACGTATAAAGACTACCTTGCACTGTCGAATGTAGATTGCATTGGCGGTAGCTGGATTGCCCCGACAGATGCAGTTGAAAATGAAGATTGGGATCGCATTACCCAACTGTGTAAAGATGCTTTAGCAGCGCTTTAATCTTTACCAATGAGTCTACCGTTGAAAAACCAGCTTATGCTGGTTTTTTTATGTCTTAAATTTGGCAGGGGTTAGTTTGTAGGTGATATAGACGAGTTGAACGACTAAAAATTGTTAATTGTAAGTAACTTGTAATAACATAGCGCTACTTAAAAATGGGCGGAACAGCCCGTTAAATGACTTTTGTTAGCACAAGGATATTTTTATGGTGCGCTTTTTAGATCATATGGCCCATGGTCATCGTTTGTTGTTGTCAGCAACATTCGCGTTATGCAGTATTTATTTTATTACTTTTTACTCCCCCCCAGTCGTTGCTAGCCCAATCCATGCTGAATTACCGAGACAATCTTTCAATTCTCAATGGCACCTTGGGGCTCATCAAAACCAAGGCCTATTGGTTGACAATGTGCCTAATTGGGTTACGCCAATAGCGTATGATTTACCAGATAAGGTTCCATCTTCAGAGCTTGCCGATGGGGTGTATTACTTGCTTATTGATGAGCAGTCTAAAGTCACCGCCGATGGCAGTCTAACTCAGTTTAATCATTATGCGACCAAAGCGATGACGCCCAAAGGCTTAGAAGCTGTCTCGCAAATTAGCATTACGTTTGATCCCGCTTATCAGAAAATTATTTTCCATAAGATGAATGTTATTCGGGATGGGGCGGTCATTGATAAAAAAGCAGACAGTGAATTTAATTTACAACAAGTCGAAAGTGGGCAGCGATTAATTTACGATGCCTCTAAAACGGCGAGCTGGTTTTTACATGATATTCGTGTCGGCGATATTGTTGATTATCAATACAGTATTGTTGGCACTAACCCTGTTTACCAAGGGATCTATTCAGATTCTCGACGGTTACAATGGGATGTACCCGTACATCAACAATTTTTGCGTATTATTTGGGGGAAAAAGCAACCGCTTAATTTTTCTGTTAATAATACTGAGATGAAATTTACGCAAACGCAATTAGGCAATGAAATTGATTATCAGCTGATGTTAAAAGACATGCCCGTGAGTAAGTATTATTCAGACGCTGCCAGTTGGTTCCATCCTTATGCTAGCGCTTATTGGTCTGAGATGGATTCTTGGCAACAGGTTAGAGAGTGGGCTCAGGCGCTCTTTGCGCCACAAATAGATCAAAATCAAGCAATTCAAGAATTGGTTAATCAATTCCGAAGTGCTGATACCCAAGCCGAACAAATCATGCTTGCGTTGAATTTTGTTCAACAAGATATTCGTTATTTGGGTATTGAAATTGGAGCCAACAGCCATTTACCCGCTAAGGCGAGCGATACATTGGCCAAGCGATATGGCGACTGTAAAGATAAATCTGTGTTATTAATTGCTCTACTTAGAGGATTAGGCATTCAAGCATCACCTGTTTTGGTTAATACCAAAGAGGGCAAAATCTTACAAGACTCCTTACCTCGAGCATCAGCATTTAATCACATGATAGTCAAAGTCAGCTTAGATAATAAATTTTACTGGTTAGACCCTACACTGCTGAATCAAAATGTTGCTTTACCGGTTGTGTTTCAACCCAATTATGGCTTCGCCCTTGTGGTTGGAGACAATACTCAACAACTTGAATTAATGGATTCAGCAGCAAGTGGTTCTCTTGTAGAATTTCATGAAGTGTATGATTTTACACAAGGAGTTCATGGTGAGGGGAGTTTACATGTCACAACCACTTATCAAGGAGAGCAAGGTACTCGTATTCGTGGACGATTAGCTGATATTGGCTTACAGTCTCTGTCAGACAATTATCAAAATTATTATAAAAATTCGTTTAATGATCTTGAAGTTGCTACGCCTATGTCTGTAAGCCAAAATACTGAAACCGGCACGACAATTTTTAAAGAACACTACGTAATCAAACAACCTTGGATAAAAGCTGACAATGGTAGTTTTGGTCTTAGCGTTTACGAAAGCCAAGTCTCCCCCTACATTTCCATGCCAGAAAGTCATGGACCAAGAATGTTGTCTTTGAGTCATCCCATTACTTTATCGGGTGATATTAAGCTTAAATTATTGGATCAGAAGTGGACATTTGATAAAGAAGTTTTGAACGAAACGAACCCCTTTTTTGATTTTAATTACAAAGTGACATTCGATGACTCTATAAATGAGCTGACATTAGCATATCATTATCAATCGAAAGTTGACCGTGTCGAAGCCAATGAAGTTGATCAATATGTTGCAGCATTACGAAATGTCGCTGATGTGGGCAGTTTTGGTCTGGTTGATTATGGTACTGCTTATTCCACGACGGCCTCAGATAATGATTTTATTGATGATTTAGACACAGATTCACGTATTTTACTCAGCTATGTTTTTTGCTTTTTTATCGGTACTTCCTTTTGTTTAGTTTCCTGGCTGCGAGAGAAAGCTCCTGCTGATGATGCCCAGTTCTACCCAGTATCCACGACCAAAATGTCTGTGATGATCTTTATGACTCTTGGTGTGTATATTTATTATTGGTGTTATAAAAACTGGCAATATATTCGCACGCTAGAGCAATCGTCAATTTGGCCGAGGGCAAGAGCCTTTTTTAACGTAGTCTGGTATTTCCCATTGTTTGCTAAGTTAAAAGCAAACAATGATGCTAGAGAGCAGCCCAAAAAGCTGATCTCAGAAACTACCGCCATTAGTTTATTCGTTGTTTATGTGATTGTGTCGATAACCTATTCAATGCGTGATGACTTTTATGTAGATGTGTTGATCCTCATTATTACTTTTTTACCGTTAGCGTTATACATTAACCGGATTAATGACAAAGCAGGAGCCGCATATCAACATAACTCTCGCTGGCGACTGCGTCATCTCGTCATAGGGCTGTGTGTTTTACCACTCTATTTGGTGAGTATTGCGTCAACTATTGGCTTGTCTAGTCAAGATGAGGTCATTGAAGGACAACAGTTGTGGAGCCGAGATATTACATTTTTACGCCAACATCAATTGATCAGTGAACAAGAGCTACCGGTATTATTTTACAGTCATCATTGGCTTAATAATCAAGTTGAAGGAAATGGTTTTAGTGCCACGAAGGTGTTTTCATATTGGACTGAAAATGGCAAGTTTATCTCGTATTCAGTGGCAATTGCTGATATCAAAGATATCACCACTGAGTTAAATGAACAAAAGGATCAATTATCCACCATCATGATAGAGCCTTTGCAAGGCGAAGCATTTAGGCTGGTTGTTTCCAATTCTAAAAACAAAGACAGTCAATTTGTTGAGCAGCTCACTGCGTTGTGGAAAACGAGTCAAAATGAATAATTTGAATACATCGACTGTTTTAAGGTATTAGCACATGAAAACTATTGGCATGATCGGCGGCATGAGTTGGGAGTCGACACTCAATTACTACAAAGCCATTAATCAAGGAGTAAAGTCCGCGTTAGGTGGCTTACATTCAGCGAAAGTGTGTTTATACAGTGTCGATTTTGCTGAAATTGAAACCTTACAACATCAAGGTTTGTGGCAACAAACAGCATTGTTATTGACCGATGCCGCTAAAGCTGTTGAGGCCGGTGGTGCTGATTTTTTGTTAATTTGTACCAATACCATGCACAAGGTTGCCGATGAGATACAAGCTGAAATAGGCATCCCAATTTTGCATATTGCAGATGCCACAGCCAATGCGCTACTTGCCGATGGTATTAGCAAAGTGGGCTTGCTCGGCACCCGTTTTACTATGGAGCAAGACTTTTATAAACACCGTATTAGCGACAATTATCCTATTGAGGTTATGGTGCCGAATACGGCAGATCAGACCATTGTTCATGATGTAATTTATCAAGAGTTATGTTTAGGGCAGATTAATGAACAGTCTCGTCAGGCTTATTTATTGATTATTGATAAGTTGTTTGCCCAAGGAGCCGAGGCGGTTATTTTAGGCTGTACCGAGATTGCATTATTGGTGCAGCAACAACATACCCCAGTGCCTTTGTATGACACGACGCTAATCCACGCTAATAGTGCAGTGAAGTTGGCTTTAGATAATCATGATGAGACCTAATATCTGATTATGCGCGAAAGCTAGTATCGGTTGCCTCGTTTAATATCGATAGATAAAAAAACGCCTTACACAAGTGTAAGGCGTTTATCATTTCTAATAGCGCTTTTGGTTAGTCTTTGTAAGCACGGCCATAGAAGCTATCGAGTAACACTTGCTTAATCTCGCTGATTAATGGGTAACGAGGGTTAGCACCTGTACATTGATCATCAAACGCGTCTTCTGCAAGTAGATCCAGTTTTGCAATAAAATCTGCTTCATTAACACCGGCTTCTTGAATCGATGCAGGAATACCAATGATCTTTTTCAGCTCTTCGATTTTATCTATTAGTTTGTCTACTTTTTGCTGATCCGTTTTGCCGCCTAGCTTTAAATGATCTGCAATTGCAGCATAACGGCATAATGCTTTAGGGCGGTCGTATTGACTGAAGGCCGCTTGTTTAGTTGGCATATCTGTCGCGTTAAAGCGGATAACGTTAGAGATTAATAATGCATTAGCTAAACCATGAGCCAAGTGGAACTCTGCACCCAGTTTGTGCGCCATTGAGTGACAAACTCCTAAGAATGCATTGGCAAAAGCAATCCCCGCTATTGTCGCACCATTGTGTACTTTTTCACGAGCGACAGGGGCTTTGGCACCTAACTCATAAGCATCAGGCAAGTATTTCACCAATAAATCGAGCGCTTGCAATGCTTGGCCATCGCTGTATTCGTTTGCCATTACACTGACATAAGCTTCTAACGCGTGAGTTATTGCATCAATACCACCAAAAGCGGTTAATGACTTGGGCATGTTCATCACAAGGTTAGGGTCAATAATCGCGATATTAGGTGTTAATTCATAATCTGCAATAGGGTATTTCTTGCCTGTGATCTCATCGGTGACTACTGCAAACGGAGTCACTTCAGAACCGGTACCCGATGTGGTAGGTATCGCTACCATTTGGGCTTTAAGTCCCATTTTAGGGAACTTATAAATACGTTTACGGATGTCCATGAATCGCAATGCTAAATCAGCAAAGTCGACATTAGGGTGTTCGTACATTACCCAAATAATTTTAGCTGCATCCATTGGTGAGCCACCACCTAATGCAATAATTACATCAGGTTGGAAACTTTGTGCCACTTTAGCACCTTGGCGCACAATGGCTAAGGTTGGGTCTGCTTCTACTTCATAAAACACTTCGGTTTCTAGGCCCTGTGCTTTAAGGATTTTTAATGTCTCGTTGCAATAGCCGTTATTAAATAAAAACTTATCAGTAATAATTAATGCACGTTTTTTGTCGCTTAATTCTTCTAATGCGATTGGTAAGCTACCACGACGGAAGTAAATTGATGATGGAAGCTTATGCCACAACATGTTTTCAGCCCTCTTAGCGACCATTTTTTTATTAATTAAGTGGCTTGGGCCAACGTTTTCAGAAATTGAGTTACCGCCCCATGAACCACAGCCTAGGGTTAATGATGGTGCTAATTTGAAGTTGTATAAATCACCAATACCACCTTGTGAAGCCGGGGTGTTAATCAAAATACGTGCAGTTTTCATTCTAAAACCAAAGGTTTTAACACGTTCTGTCTGAGTGTCTTGATCGGTATACAAGCCTGAGGTATGACCGATACCGCCTAAGGTCACTAAGGCCTCTGCTTTATCCATTGCTTCGTTAAAGTCTTTTGCTTTATACATACCTAACAACGGAGACAATTTCTCGTGGGCAAATGCTTCCGCATCATCAATATCGTTAACTTCCCCAATTAGTACTTTAGTATTACTGGGGACTTCAAAGCCTGCCATGGCCGCAATAGCTACCGCACTTTGACCAACGATATCAGCATTAAGGCCACCATTTTTAAGAATGACATTTTGCATCGCCGCAGTTTCAGCTTTAGATAAAATATGACCACCGTAATGAGCAAAACGTTCTTTAACTTGCTTATATATACTGTCTACTACAATCACGGCTTGTTCAGACGCACATACAACACCGTTGTCGAAGGTTTTTGACATTAAAATAGAGCTAACAGCACGTTTAATATCAGCGGTTTCGTCGATCACGATAGGAGTGTTACCCGCACCAACGCCGATAGCAGGTTTACCAGATGAGTAGGCGGCTTTCACCATGCCTGGACCACCAGTGGCTAAAATTAAATTAACTTTTGCGTGGGTCATTAATTGGTTTGATAATGCAACACTGGGTTGATCTATCCAGCCAATAATATCCTTAGGCGCACCAGCCGCTACTGCTGCATCTAATACTATTCTCGCAGCGGTAGTCGTTGAGTTTTTGGCTCTTGGATGCGGAGAAAAAATAATCCCATTACGAGTTTTTAAACTAATAAGCGCTTTAAAAATAGCGGTCGATGTTGGATTAGTGGTTGGCACAATACCGCAAATAATGCCGACAGGTTCGGCAATGGTGATGGTACCAAAGGTGATATCTTCGGAAAGAATTCCGCAGGTTTTTTCATCTTTATACTTGTTATAAATATATTCAGATGCGAAGTGGTTTTTAATCACTTTATCTTCTAATACACCCATACCCGTTTCGATTACCGCCATTTTAGCCAATGAAATACGCGCATCTGCAGCAGCAAAAGCAGCGGCTCTAAAAATGGCATCTACTTTTTCTTGGCTAAAGTTTGCAAATTCAGCCTGAGCCTTGGCAACGCGTTCTACTAATAAATCAAGTTCTTGTGTATTGGTGACTGTCATAGTGGTTTCCTTTAAAAACATTCAACAAAGCAGTTTTGCAAAACATTCTTTGTAAATAAAATTACATCTTCTAGGAGCAGTTTGTTGTGATGATGACCACAAAATCGTAATAATTGGTAATTTTATTACGGTTTAGATGTTTTTAAATCAGTAATATCGCATCTTAATAAGGCTTTGATTTCACTATCACTTAAAACACTCTAGTACACAATACTATGGTTGTTTATGTTAATTACAGCATGAAAGCCTTGTTTACATAATGAATGAGCAGGCCTTCTTTGAGTGAAATCGGTTGGTATTGAAGCATTAATGATTGTTTTATATTTAAAACGGTATGTTTTTTGTTCACTTTTATAAGTAACTCTGAAGCAAATTATTAACCAATGTAAAAATACAGCATTGAAATTTAATAATATTTTATTCCTTGCCAGCTTACATAAGCAATGCCTAAAGTTTGTTTAGCTTATTTAATTGAAGATTTGTGATTGACATCAA
>NZ_JACJER010000079.1:0-21748 GCF_014164185.1 Shewanella sp. SG44-6
TTGCTGAAAAACGCCTAAAATATGAAGTTTAATAACCCTAGATTGACTCCTCGGTTCAATTGAGACTACATCGAAGAAAATACTATTTGGTACGCATGTATTTAAAAGGAGCTAAACCTGTACTTTAACCGACCCCCAATGGATGGGGGCACTGTGTGTTTTAGCTGCATATGTTCTACAGCCTGGGCTAGACAATTGATAACACAAATCTTTAGCGAACTTTTTAAATATAAGAATCTATACAGTAAAAGCCCAAGTGATTTAATATTGATTAAAATGCCTCATCTTCACTATAAACATTCACCGTAATCTCACCATTAACACTTTCAGTAACCAAGAAATTTATCGGTTTGCAACATACTTGGCAATCTTCAATATACTGTTGTCCTGCATCTGATGAATCAATAAGAACTTCAATTGTTTCACCACAATAGGGGCAATCTATAAGCTGCTCTGTTAACTGGTTCAAATTTGTAACCTCCTAAATTATATTGATTTATATCGGCTTATAAATAACTGATATTATAAAATCAGCTGCTTAAGTTATTCGTCAAACTGTTTAACCCCCTCTATATCGACGGTTTATAGAGCATCGTTATCAAGCTTGCCGCTTTGATTGTAGCAGGAACGCGTCCATCGATTGTCGCAGCTAAGTGAGTTGAGACCACTAAACATTGAACAGTTTAGGGCGCTTTGTCTGTTCAGTTTAGCGAGAAATACAATATTGGTTAAGATGTTAGAGAATTTTTTAGCTCTGTAGAGTGGTGGTGGCTATTTTTGTGATGATTTGCAAGAAGCGATGAGACGACAAAGATAAAATGAAACTCCATTTTACAAGCATTAGCGGAATGATGGCAAAATTGACTGACCCACAATTCAATTAATCATTGCAGGCCATATCGATTACAATCTCATATCTAATTCATTGTGGATTAACACCACACATTGAGATGCGAACAACATTTTTGGCCCTAAATTGATATGTTGGGTACCAAGACGCTTCAAGCTGTTAAAGCTTTTTTTAGGCATAGGAATATGATCTGTTAGTAAAAAGCATGGATTAGCAGCAAACTCTACATCACGTACTGGGGTGCCTTTTTTCTCCAACATATACAGTTGATAATCTTCAGCTAATTCTTGTATTAACTTTTCAAAACTCACCGTGCGCACCGTAATTCCAGGCTCTACTTCACGTAACTGTTCTTTCGTCATCCCTTTTGATGCGCTTAAGGCTTTAGCAATTTTATTGGTTAGGTTTTGCTCATGAAACCCACCGATATGACCTAATTCGCTTGAACGAAAACAGATGGTACGTGAAAAATCAAGGGTGCTCTCTAACACCAAATATACCACGACATCATCGCGATGGGATTGAGCGACAAAAATGGTGTTCATTAAGGTGTGGGCTAAAATTTCAGTATGAGCCGATTCGCCAATACCTGCCAAAAACTGCTGACTATCAACTGGAGCTGCTCTGGCTCTAACTACAAAAGCGCGCATCGGTAAATCCTATTTGAAAGTAAATTAAGCATAAAGCGGATAACGTAGTCGAATAATCAATCAGTTACAGCTTTTGTTGTCGCTATTATCCCAGTTTTAAGCTTGACTGTAACCTGATTAATCTAATGGTTGAGTTTTAGCGGGCATAGACAAGCACAATTGAGCAATACGCTTGTTAAAACAAGCGCTAAGCGTGATGTGATTGAGCATGCTGAAGTGAGATTTATTCGACTATTCATGCCGCTCATCAGACCAATAAAAGGCTGTTTAATCCTAATATTATTGATAGGTAAAATAATAAGGCCAAAATAAAAAGTCACAGAGGTGTTAGCTGAGACTTTTTGATTTGACCAATTAAGGTTATTGATTATACAGCTTATTTCATCGGTGACAGTAGTGCAGGATTCGTGACTAAGTTTCTCACACCATGAGGATGATCTTCTTTGAACACGTTACCTTCACACCAGTTACCCACAGTGTCAATATTCACTTTCGCGACTTTAGGATGAACACTCCAAGACACTTGAAATGGCGAACCGACTTGATTGTAGCTTGGGCCTGTTGTTGAGCCAAGATATTGAATCGCTTCGCCAGTATTACTAAGCATATTCAGTGCTTGGTGAAGTCCATTTTTGATATCTAATGCTGTTAATGTTGAAAAATCCAGCGCTTTAGCGTCATTGACTAAGACAAAAACTTGCGTTTCAACTCGTAGCTGTGGGTTATTGATTGCCTCGTTTAAGCAAGCGCCTAATGTTGGGCCAGGGCTAACTTGTGCACTTGAATATACATAATGGACTTCTATGGTATCACCAGAGATTAAAGCGCCGTGTTCACTAGAGCAAACAGCATGGTCCACTGGAATCAATTCGGCTTTAGTTAATTTGCCTGAATATTGATAGCCAGATGGAACGCCTTGGCCATTGCCGTTACCGGCATAGGTAGTAAATTCACCTCCTGAATGTTCAGCATTTTTATGGAAATGGATGTTACATAAATTCATTTCTGTATAAGCTGGCGCAGGAGAAAAATTGATTGGATTGGTTCCTACCAGTGAGTTTAAATCTCGGGGTGATTGAGGCCCAAAACCTCTACCTTTAGTACTAATTGCAAGGTTTGCCCTTTGTGTAGCAATAACATTATCAGCTATCGAGGTCTGATGTTCGCTGTGGTTTTCCTTCGCAATCGCACTCATAGAAAGCGATAGTGTTGTTATTGTTACGATAAGTGGTTTGCTCATTGTTATGTCCTATAACACGATGATGTTCATGTATCGAAGATAACATTAGTTGGCTAATCATTAATACGCCAGTGCAGGTCTATGATCAGTACTGTTATGCGTCGCTATTAGCGAATTGATTTAACGCGTATTAGAGAATAATTGTTGTTTGAAACGGATGAGGAATATCTGCGTACAGAGAGGGATGGGTAAATTGCAGGGCCGATAGCTTGAGTACAATCATTATCCTCCCTAAATTGTCAGAGGATAATGATTGTTATGTGTCTGGGCAGCCTAGGTGCGCTGCGCCCGATGTTAGTTTTTTAGTTCAAGGATAACTGATTGCAGTGGTTGCAGGTTAATATCAACACTGGCATCACCTTGGTTATTTAAAATAAGTTGCTGACTTATTGTGTTATTTGTTAATAAATTCGTCAGCGTTTTATTACCTGTAATATGCCAGTTTTGTATTAATGTCTTTGGTAACACAAGGGTAAATTTTTTGCTTTGTTTTTGGCTGAAATTACTGACAATAATCAATTGCTGGTTGTGGCTAAAACGGCTAAAAGCAAATACTTGGTTATCGTAACCTTGAGTATTCAGCTGGCGCTGTAGGGTGTCTAATTCCATGTAATCACCGCTTAACGCCGGTGCTGTATGGCTTAGGCTTAATAGCGTTTGATAATAGGTGCGCAGGGCTTTTTCATCGGCTGTGGATTGGCCGCCATCAAACTTGCCGTTATTCATCCAACGTTGATGGGCTGGCACGCCCACATAGTCAAAAATACTAGTGCGAGTCGGTTGGCCAAAGCCTGCTATTTCAGCGCCTTGTTCGCCCACATCTTGGCCAAAATACAATAAGGTAGGTGAGCGACTTAACGTGGTCGATACCACCATAGCAGGTAAGGCGTTAAATGGATTACTGGCAAAATCGCTGGTATTAATGCGTTGCTCATCATGGTTTTCTAAAAAGTGCAGCATATGCTGGTCAATGTCACTGACTTTTGCTTGAACTGTCGCAATGGCTGCTGTACTGGCCTTACTTTGAATGATGGCTTTTAAGGTGTCGTATAAATCGACTTTATCGTAAAGATAATCCATCTTGCCTAAATGAATATAGTCACGGTACAAGTCGGGGTTATACACTTCAGCAAGGATAAATGCGTTTGGATTAGTGTGCTTGATGTGACTATTGAGATAGCTCCAAAATTCCACAGGCACCATTTCGGCCATGTCATAACGAAAACCATCTACGCCTTTGGCTAACCAATATTGGGCGATATGTTCAAATTTACGCCATGAATCGGGAATATTGTTTGCATCTTGAGCTTGCCAAAAGGCTAAATGCTCTGCAGCAGATTTAGTCGCATAGTCACGCGGTAGCGTTGGAAAGTCATGGCGGCCATCGGGTTTAACGCCATAGTTAATTTTAACGGTTTCATACCAATCATTGGCGTCGGGTTTGGCTAAACGCGAACCATTTCCGGTCCATTTAGCGGGCGATTCTTGAAACTTACCATCACTGAGTGGCTGAGCTTCACCGCCTAATGCTTGATAGCCATTTGACGCATCAGGGACTTGAAAATCTTCACCAACTACATAGTAAAAATTGTTGTGCCTGCTGTATACCTGGGTTTTATCGTCATTAGCACCAAAGTCTAGTTCACCTTTGGGCGCTGAAATGGAGTGATAATTTCGTGCAACATGGTTTGGCACTATATCGATGATAACTTGCATGTCATTGGCGTGAGTTCTGGCGATCAGTGCTTCAAACTCTGCCAAGCGGCTAGCCGGATTATTAGCCAAATCAGGATTGACGTTGTAATAATCTTTTACGGCATAAGGTGAGCCCGCACGGCCTTTGACAACATCAGGATCATCATTACTAATGCCATAGGCAGTATAATCATTGATCAGCGCATGATGTGGTACGCCAGTATACCAAACGTGAGTGGTACCTAAGGATTTGATATCTTGTAATGCCACATCCGTGAAGTCGCTAAATTTACCCACACCATTAGCTGCAATTGTGCCCCAAGGTTTATTTGTGGTGTTAGTGTTGCCATACAGACGAGTGAATACTTGATATACCACAGGTTTGCCCGTTGCAGGTATTTGGGTGGTTGGAGTAACTGATAGTTTATCTTTATCGATTTTTATCGATGTATTGGTTTGTTCAACTTTACTAGGTTGGCAAGCACTTAATCCTAAACCCAGCATACAGGCGATAACCAATACTTTTACGCTTGGTGACGGTTGGTGAATGTGAAGTTGGCTTACTAACGGTTTGGTGATGGGGCCCATGAGTCTCTCTTTTATTGTTTTTATTGGCGTGTTTGTATTGAAGACAATAGAAACACGCCATAATTTGCAGTACCTTAATGATTGAATCGTCTACATATCAGCGTTCAAGTTTAAGTATAGTGACACCTTTGTTAGCCAACGAAAGTGGCTTGGATAATGAATACGATTGTTTGCTGATAATATCAACGCCGATAGTATTGTCATTAATAGCAGGTTTAAAGCGCTGTAAATCAAGCTCAACGGCTTGGGGATTTTTATTGTAGATGACCAGTAAGGTTTCATTACCTTGATGACGGCTTTGGACATAAATACCGTCTTGTGGCACAAAGTGCTGCAATTTACCTTGTTGAATCGCTAACGAGTTTTTACGGTAATTGAGTAATGTACGCACAAAGGTCAGTGCTTCAGTTTGTTGTGGATCCAAGCCTTTTCCTGTAAACACATTGACACTGTCTTGTGGCCAGCCACCCGGAAAATCACCCCGAACAGCGCCGTCGTTACGGCCTTCTGCAGGGCTTTGCATAATTATTTCTGAACCGTAAAATATTTGCGGAATACGGTTGCTGGTGAGCACATAAGCCATGGCCATTTTGTACAGTTCAATGTCGTTTTTCATTAAACTATAAATACGGTTAGTGTCGTGATTACCTTCAAATAACACTAACTGACTTGGATTGGCATACACCACGTCGTTAGCCAACATTTGATAAAGGTCGATAAAGCCGGCTCCCCAATCTTCTTCTTTAGTTAAGCTGGCTATGAGCGTGTCGTAAAGCGGGAAATCCATCATGCTGGGTGCAAAAGATTGATAACCATCGGCATTTTTCTTTCCTGCCTGCCAGTAGCTCACCGTCACTGGATTACTGCTCCATTCTTCACCAACGATATTAAAATGAGGGTATTCATCCATAATGGCTTTTGACCAAGCAGTTAAAAACGCTTTATCTGCGTAAGAGTAAGTATCTTCGCGAATACCGCTCAGCCCTGCATATTCGACCCACCAGATACTATTTTGGATTAAGTATGTTGCCATGTGTGGATCGCGTTGATTGAGGTCTGGCATGGTGACGTCAAACCATCCGTCGCTAAAATCAGTTTTGTCTGCATCCACAGAGTAAGGATCTTGTACTGTAGTGCGTCTATGGCTTGAGTAACTGACATCGGTTGGATCTTTTAGCCAACGTGATTGGCCATTAATCCAGGTGTTGCTCGGCATACTGCTCATCCACTGATGGCCTGACCCCATATGATTAACCACGACATCCTGAATGATCCCAATACCAAATGATTGCGCTTCTTCTACGAGTGATTGGTATTCTTCATTGCTGCCAAAACGTGGATCTATGCGATAGAAATTGGTGGTGGAATAACCATGATAAGAATACTTTTGTTGGTTATTTTCAAGCAGTGGATTTATCCATAACTGGGTCACACCTAAGTCATGTAAGTAGGGCAGTGCTTTTCGGATCCCCAAAATATCACCGCCATGGCGACCGCCATCAAAACTGCGGTCAGCTTTTTCAAGCATGTCTGGCTGATTATCATTGTCTGGATCACCGTTAACAAAACGATCCGGGGTGATTAAGTAAATCACATCTTTATTACTAAAGCCTTGGCGATCTCGTGAGCCTTTTTTGCGGGTTTGTAGCTCATAATCAAATTGTTCAATTAACTGCTCATCTTTAAATAAACCTAAGATCAGTTGTTGTGGTTTAGCTTGGCTTAAATCCAAATTAACGAATAGATGATTATTGCTATCAGTTGTATCAACATTAATCAGCGTGACACCTTGAGCCTTAATTAATTTAACTTGGCTTTCACGAATATTTTCCCCCGTAAGCAATAGTTGTAGCTGGGGTTGTTGCATGCCTGCCCACCATGACATTGGCTCGACACTGAGTGTTGCATTGGCCGACATGGCATATGTGCTCAATGCACAACCGAGTAAGAAGCTTGATGCTAACCTGCCCAGGTGTTGTTGGTAGGCTTGTGCTAAATGGGGGTAATGAAATGACATAGTTACTCATCCTGTATTTTTTGTTGTTTATTGATGACGGTTAATTAGTCGCTTAAGATAATTAAATCAAGTTGTTATATAAACCAGTTACAGCGCTGCAATATAGTCTTTATGGCTCGGCATTTGACTCACAGTAGTGGTAATAACCTTACGGATATTAGTTAAGTAGTCGGTTAAATCATCTTGGCTGACCGCTTGTGTAAGCGGATGATAATCCTCTGGAATAATGCCTTGTCCTAACATCACCTGGATCCAGGCTGCTTCAGTAAACAATTCATCTTGATGCCTGAAAACTGTTGCTGTGGTTTTAAATAAATCGATTTTATGTTGCAAGCTTTCGGGAATGTCCATATCGCGACATTGCTGCCATAAACCGCGTTCATTGTCGGCAGATTGTTTTGCATTAAGATGGTAATGCAAAATAATAAAGTCGCGGATTTGCTCAAACTCAGTTTGAGATTGGCGATTAAATTCATCAATGTGCTGGGGTTGAATACCGTTTCGTGGAAATAATTTAGTTAAACGAATGATTGCTGATTGGACTAAATGTAAGCTGGTGGACTCTAACGGTTCTAAAAATCCACTCGATAAGCCAATAGCCACGCAGTTTTTATGCCATTGCTTGACGCGCCTGCCAGTGGTGAAGTTTATTTTACGCGGCTCGGCTAAGGGTTTTCCATCTAGGTTGGCTAATAAATGCTGTTTTGCTTGTTCGTCGCTCATATGTTGGCTGCTATATACAATGCCATTGCCTGTGCGATGTTGCAGTGGAATACGCCATTGCCAACCAGCATGGTGTGCAGTGGCTTTAGTGTAAGGCGTGAGGGGAGAGGTGCTTTCACAAGGCACTGCATATGCGCTGTCACAAGGTAGCCAATGCTGCCAGTTTTCGTATTCGACGCCTAATGCCTGTTCAATTAATAATGCACTAAAACCCGAACAATCAATAAATAAGTCGCCACTAATACAAGGACCATTTTGTAAGGTGACACTTTTTATACTGCCATCGACGCTAAGTTCGGTGCTGGTAATAATGCCTTCAACTCGATTGATACCACGTTGAACACTGTATTGGCGTAGCAAGTTGGCATATAAGCCTGCATCAAAGTGGTACGCGTGGGTAATACCGTTCATTTGTGCTTGAGCAATGGTTTGAATGGGTTGAAATTTGTTGTGTTTGGCCGCTTGATAGTTAAGCGAGTATTGCCAAAAGTCATTGGCAATATATTGACTGCCATTGGCTTGAGAACGATTGCTTTGAGAAAGATTGGCCTGAGCACTAAGCCAATAATGATGAAATGAGGTAAAGCCTAGGTCACGGCCAATATTACCAAAGGCGTGCATATAAGCTTCGCCTTGTTGATGCCAATTTTGAAATTCAATACCCAATTTATAAGTGGCTTGGGTGGCTTTGATAAAATCAGTTTCACTAATCCCAAGTACACTGTTAAATATCTGCAGTGGCGGGATAGTAGCTTCACCCACACCAATAGTACCTATGGCGTCGGATTCAATAAGGGTGATGTTGAGTTGTTTATTAAACAACTTGGCTAACATGGCTGCGGTCATCCAGCCCGACGTTCCGCCGCCTACAATGACAATGTTTTTTATTATCGTTTGATCCATTGTTATCGCCTTTTAACTATTTGGGATTTATTGTTACTGAACCCGATAAAGTAAAAAAGCCCCTGTAATAGGTTACAGAGGCTTTTTTGTCGGTTTAGTACATTCTACAAGCCCATTAGAACTTGTAGTTTGCGCCTAACATAAAGTTACGACCGTAGTTTTGATAATCACGCACTAAACGTTGGTCATCACCAGTGTAAGACGTAAATGGCTCGTTGGTTAAGTTATTCACTTGGAACTGTACTGATAAACCGTATAGCGCATCGATACCGCTTTCAGTAAAGTCATAGCCAATTTGCGCATCAACAACCGTTTCTGCTTTGATGTTAACGTTTTCACGTTGAAGACTGATTTTAGTCACTTCACCTAAGAAGTCACTGCGGTAACGAGAGCTGATACGGGCTTCGAAACCTGAGTTTTCATAGTAAACAGTGGCATTGAAGGTTTTTTCAGAAAGACCAGGCAGAGTCGTTGGATCGCTGTCTGCAGTTTCTTTTACTTCGCTGTCGTTGTACGAACCACTTAAGATAGTACCAAAACCACTTAGAGAATCAGCAAACAAACCAAAGTCGATTGATAACGAGGCCTCAATACCTTGTACATAACCGCCATTACCATTTAAAGGTTGGCTGACATTACCAATTGGGTTGTCACCTGGATTCTGTGGCAAAATAGTGCTGAAATCAAAGTTAGTTTGTTGATCATAAACGTAGTTTTCTAAGTCTTTGTAGAACACTGCTAATGAGAAATAACCTTGGTCACTAAAATAGTTTTCATAGCTAATGTCGTATTGACGCGCTAACCAAGGACGTAGTTCTGGATTACCAGCGCCACCAGACCAGTTAACACCATCATTAGGGTTTTGAGTGTAGCTAAAGTTAACGTTAGCGTTCATTTTGTCCATACGAGCACGGGTTAACGTACGCGCAGCAGCAAAACGTAACATTTGACCATCGGCAACTTCAAAGCCTAAGTTCATGCTAGGTAACCATTCAAGGTATGAGTCACCCGCAGTGCGAGGCGTTAAAGTCACAACGCCATCTTCAACTGTGGCCACTGTACCGTCTGAGTTTTGGTTTGTGTTTACAGCTTGAATACCGACGTTACCCGTTAAAGGAAAACCGAACAATTCAGATTCTATATTGGCTTTAACATAAGTCGTGGTGACTTCTTCTGATACAGCCCAAGAGTTAGTCGCACGTGATAAATCCACATCTGCTACGTCAGTTTCGGTATAACCACCAGCATTATAAAACGCTAATGAGTCATAACTTAGTACGTCACCCATGCCAAAGAAATCAAGTGAAGTTGGTGATAGTAAATACTGTTCAGGAACGGTCTCTAAGTAATTATCAGATCCGTCATAGCCCGCTAAAGTCAGGTAATAACCTTTATCAAGTTTGCTTTTATCGCGATTAGTGCGGTTAACACCAAACTCGACACTGCGCACAGCACCTTCATCAAACACGTATTCTGCTGTTAAACGGAATGATTTAAGCTCATCGTCAATTTCAGGCTTGTTGATAAAACCGTCTTGAGTATTAGCGCCCAGTGGGCTGCCCCAACCGAGTGGATCACCTAATTTAATGACATTAGGATCTGCATAGTTAAGGCTATGAGTAAAGTCGTAGCCGCCATTTCCATTGTAGTTAAAACCTAAGTCATCCACTGCACCGACGCCGGTTCCACGGCCTGTGCCACTGTAGCTTTCCATACCAATATCGGTACGTTCTGCTTTTGATAGGGCAATATCAGCTTCTACGCGCCAGTTATCATTGATGGTGAACTTGTTGTTCCAACCAATCGCAAGCGATTTAGCATCTCGTTTGTTGACATCGTTACGCACAACAACTTCGGCACCATTAATGGTTCCTTGAGTGACTAAACCGTCTTCAGCAGTGGTCGATGTTACGCCGCCATTAGTGCCCCAAGCAGCAGGAATTTCGATACCACGTAAACGTTGATCATCAGTAAATTTTGTATAGTAAATATCAACAACTGAAGTAAATTTTTCGTTAGGTGCGTATTCAAATACTGCTAATACACCATCACGTTCTAATTCGCTTGAACGCACAAATGGTTTTGCGCCACCTAAAACACTGTCACCAGCATCATTTTCTGGGTAACCCCATGCCTGCCAGCGTTCTTCTTGGTTAGGCGACATCATGCGCGCATAACCTAGGGCAATACCTATGGTGTCATCAGCAAACTGGTCAATATATGAAATACTGCCACGGTAACCGGTATCGCTTGAACCACTATTAAGTGAGCCTAAGTCGTTCATTTCGCCGCGAAGCGACATGGCTATCGTTTGTTCGCCATGAGTTAACGGGCTAATCGTTTGCATATCTACCGTGCCGCCGATGGCTTGCGCCATGACAGAAGCATCTGGTGTTTTGTATACCACCACACGGTTTAATAATTCAGAAGGGTATTGGTCAAACTCAACACCACGGTTATCGTTTACCGAGGCTTGCTCGCGACCATTTAATGTTGCAGTAGTGAAATCTGGACCTAAACCACGGATAGAGATAACGTTAGCTCGGCCATCAAGGCGCTGTGCTGATACGCCAGGTAAACGGGCGAGTGATTCTGCAATACTAACATCGGGTAATTTACCGATGTCTTCGGCTGAAATGGCTTCAACAATTGATGACGAAGACATTTTTAGTGATTGTGATTCTTGTAAGCTGCGACGAATACCTGTGACTTTTACCACTTCAATATTTTCGTCGGCAGTTGCCGTAGTATTTACGTCATCAGCAGCGTAAGCAGTCATGCTTGCACCAGCTGCAACTAACGCCAGCGTGAGTAGGCTCGGTTTAAATAGCAACATCAATATTTCCCCTTTTGTGGATACTTAACAACGTAAAGTACAAGTTGAGTGTTAGTATCCTTTTGATTTTTGGTTACATTCTTTATTGTGTTTTTACCTCAGCATGCTTAATTAACTTTTGTAAGTGACTGCATAAGTGCTGAAGTTATGACCAAATTGTTGCACAACAGTGACGATACTACTCCCAGTTCAGTTTTGCCGACAATATTATGCATACGTATTCAGCGCTAATCATGGCTAATTAGTGACAGTTTTTTACAATTTTGAAACAACTGAGTGGGGCTTGGTATCATACTTAATTCGTTGTATTAATGAGGCTTATAGCGTTTTAGTTGTATGTTGCAAGCTAATTATTTCTTTGCATACGTATGCAGGTGTATTGAACCTGATTTCCTTATTCACGTATCCTCGGGGTAATAAAAAAACACTAGCGAACTGTTACGCAGTCGCAACATCAAGGTAACTCGTCGATTTATTTCAGGGTTAACTTACTTCTAAGGGGATGCAATGGGTCAGGTCAGTTGGTGGCGCGGCGGAGTGATATATCAAGTTTATCCTCGCAGTTTAATGGATACTAATGGTGACGGTGTTGGTGATTTACAGGGCATCATTGCTAAACTTGATTATATTGCCAGCCTGAATGTTGATGCAATTTGGATTTCGCCGTTTTTTAAGTCGCCAATGAAAGACTTTGGCTATGACATCAGCGACTATCTCGAAATTGACCCGCTGTTTGGCACCATGGCTGATTTCGATCAGCTTATCGAAAAAGCCCATCAGTTAAATATCAAGGTCGTGATTGACCAAGTGCTAAGCCATACTTCAGACCAACATGCTTGGTTTGAGCAAAGTCGTCAAAGCCGAGACAATGACAAAGCAGACTGGTATGTGTGGGCTGATCCTAAAGACGATGGCAGTGCGCCTAATAACTGGCTCGCCATTTTTGGTGGTTGTGCATGGGAGTGGGAACCTCGTCGTCAGCAATACTATCTGCATAACTTTCTCAAAAGTCAGCCGGATGTAAACTTCCACTGTCCTCAGGCTCGTCAAGCGGTATTAGACAATGTTGAGTTTTGGCTCAAAAAAGGTGTTGACGGTTTTCGCCTCGATGCGATTACGTTTTGTTACCACGATGAACAATTACGTGACAACCCTGCTAAACCCAAAGATAAGCGCCAAGGCCGTGGCTTCAGTGAAGATAATCCTTATGCTTACCAATATCATTATTACAATAATACTCGGCCGCAAACGGTTGGCTTTATTGAACAGCTGCGGGCGTTAATTAATCGTTATCCTGGCGCCGTCACCTTAGGTGAAGTGTCATCTGAAGACTCGTTAGCCACTATGGCTGAATACACTCAAGGTGATGACCGATTACATATGGCCTACAGTTTTGAGTTGTTAACCGATGACTTTAGCGCGGCTTATATTCGTCAAACCGTTGAGGAACTAGAAGCTAGTATTGGTGATGGCTGGCCATGTTGGGCCATAGGTAATCATGATGTTAAACGGGTTGCGTCTCGTTGGGGTAAAGCCAGCGTGAACCCAACAATGGTGAAAATGCTCAATGCGATGTTATTTTCATTACGTGGCAGTGTGTGCAGTTATCAAGGGGAAGAGCTAGGGTTAACGGAAGCCTCAATTGAATATGACCAGTTACAAGATCCCTTTGGCATTGCCTTTTGGCCGATGTTTAAAGGTCGTGATGGATGCCGTACCCCGATGCCTTGGGTAAAAGGGGCTGCTAATGCAGGCTTTACTGAAGCAACGCCTTGGTTACCTATTGATCCTGCGCATAATAATAGTGCTGTGGATGTGCAAGAAGCAGATCAAGATTCGATTTTGCAAAGTTACCGTCATTTTTTACAGTGGCGCAAAAAGCAACATTTGCTGATTGAGGGTGATATTACCTTTATCGACAGTCATCCTGATGTGTTAGCCTTCATCCGCAGTCAAGATGATCAGCGCATGCTAGTGTTGTTTAATTTGTGTGGTGAGCAACAAACTTTTGCATTAAATGAGTTACGATTGTCTTCAATTATAGACGATCATGGGTTACTCTGTGGCGCGCAAGATATACTGGACCCTGCAACTATTGTGTTGCCAAGCTTCGCCAGTTTTTATGGCCTACTTGGATAGCATGACGAAGCCGAAATACTGCTGTATTTCGGTTTTTTTTGGATTATTTTTTGATTGAACTATTTTCAGTATATTGGCGATAAAGTTTTACACTATCATAGCGGATGTGATGGTGAGTTTAACGATTAAAAACAGTAGTATAACAATAATCATTAAGAAGAGATCTCCCTATGGCTACAGCAATTCACAGTACCCTTGAAACAACAGAAACAGGCAATAGTGGTAATTACCGCTTTGCGCTCGTGTCACTGACATCATTATTTTTCATGTGGGGATTCATTACCTGCTTAAATGATATTTTAATTCCTCATTTAAAAGCTGTATTTTCGTTAAATTACACTGAAGCCATGTTGATTCAATTTTGTTTCTTTGGCGCCTATTTTTTAGTTTCATTACCAGCCGGTAAGTTAGTCAAAAAATTAGGCTATCAAAAAGGTATCGTCACTGGGCTTATTATTGCCTGTATCGGTTGTTTACTGTTTTATCCTGCTGCTGCATTTGCAACTTACGGATTATTTTTAGGTGCATTATTTGTATTGGCATCAGGGATAACTATCTTGCAGGTGGCAGCTAATCCGTATGTGAATGCGTTAGGATCAGTTGAAACAGCCTCAAGTCGTTTAAATTTAACCCAAGCCTTTAATGCGCTTGGCACCACAGTTGCCCCCTTTTTTGGCGCGGTATTAATTTTGTCGGTAGCGTCAGGTGCATTGGATGGGCTGGATCACGCCCAAGCCGAAGCTGAAGTGGTTAAGCTGCCCTATTTAATTCTTGCTGCAATGCTCGGTTTGCTGGCTTTAATTTTTGCCAAGCTTAATTTACCTAAGATTACCGAACACAATGATAGTTCTGATACTGGTGTGGTAACTCACAATGGTAAAACGAGTGCATTACAAAGCATTCACTTGGTCTTGGGAGCAATTGGTATTTTTGTTTATGTTGGGGCAGAAGTCTCAATTGGCAGCTTTTTAGTGAGTTTTCTAGGTGAAGAGCAAATTGCAGGTTTGCAAGAAGCTGATGCCGCTAAGTACATTACTTACTACTGGGGCGGCGCCATGGTTGGCCGTTTTGTGGGCTCTGTGATTATGCAGAAAATTCCTGCAGGGACCTTATTAGCGTTTAATGCTTGTGTCGCAGCGACTTTGGTTTTGATTGCTATGAACAGCAGTGGTGCCGTGGCCATGTGGTCAATTTTGGCTGTAGGTCTATTCAATTCAATCATGTTCCCAACCATCTTTAGTTTAGCGCTACGAGATTTAGGTCCACATACCTCTCAAGGAAGTGGTATTTTATGTTTGGCGATTGTCGGTGGGGCTATTTTACCACTGTTACAAGGGGTGTTGGCCGATAATATGGGGCTGCAATTGGCGTTTATTCTGCCGGTTGTATGTTATGCCTTTATTGTCTTTTATGGTGCTAAAGGCTCAAGAATGTAGTGTCGTGTAAACACTCACTTATGTCATGATGAAAAAGCGGCTTCGGGCCGCTTTTTTATTTAAAGCAATATATCATTGGTCTGTGGTTTATCTTGAGGATAACTCGCAAACAGAGTCCGAATGAGTTGAAGCAATAAACTGACGTTAAATGGATTGACGAAATGACTGATTTAATCACCCAACTGAAGGGACAAAGGCCGATATTGCCTTGCTATCAAGTGTTTTAATCCCTATGATCGGCACGTTTTTAAATTGAACGTAATCTTAGATAGAGAGCCCCCATGTTGACTTATCCGTTGTCAGGCAGTTCATCAGAGTTAGTCTTAAATGTACTTACTATGGTGTTAACCCGAGGAAAACCATTAGATAGAGCTTACTCAGAGCATTTTTCTGGTTTAACGCTTAACCCATCAGAGCAAGCGCGGATCACGCAGGTCACTGGCGATATTTTACGTCGATTAAACTTATATTGTTTTCTGGTGGATATTGAACCGGAAGAATTCGATCGTTTAGGATCGAAGTTACTTAACGGTTGGCACGTCTTTCACGGTTTAGATTTACCCAAAATGCAGTATTCATTGCAGATTGAGCAAGCGAAATTTGATGCTAACCTTGAACAGGCCAAAATGGATCCTGTGCTTTGGGACGGTTGCCCACAATGGCTAGACTTACTTGGACAAGCACAATTAGGTGATAAATGGCCAGCTGAACGTGCAGCACTTGCCGAGCAACCAAAACGTTATTTACGCGTTAATGAGCTTAAATGTGACCGTGAAAAATTGATCAGTCGCTTACAAAAAGAAGGTGTAACAGCTGTGCCTTTGGATGATGTGGCTTCTGCAATTGAGGTAACGTCTGACTCAGCACTGTTTCGAACTGACGCCTTTAAAGACGGCTGGTTTGAACAACAAGATGCCGGATCGCAATTGGTTGCCGATGCCGTTGGCGCAAAACCGGGTATGCGAGTTGTTGATGCTTGTGCTGGTGCGGGTGGTAAAACCTTACATATTGCTGCACAGATGCAGGGCAAAGGCCGTTTGTTAGCCATGGATGTTGAGCAATGGAAACTCGATAACCTTAAAACACGCGCTAAACGTGCAGGTGCTCATAATGTTGAAACGCGGATTATCGCCAGTTCGAAAACCATTAAACGCTTAAAATTAACCGCAGACAGGGTATTGTTAGATGTCCCTTGTTCTGGGCTTGGGGTATTGAAACGAAATCCAGATTCAAAATGGCGTGATACTCCAGAGCGCTTGCCGGTATTGATTGAATTACAAAAGCATATTTTACAAAGTTATAGCCGCATGGTGAAAGTGGGTGGCATGTTAATTTATGCAACTTGCTCAATTATGCCTGAAGAAAATCGTCATCAAGTGGATGCTTTTCTAGCTGAAAATCCGCAGTTTTCGCTGATAGAAGATGAAAATATTTTAGTGTCGGAACGTGGTTTTGATGGCTTCTATCTAGCTAAGATGGAACGGATAGCAGAATAGTTATTCATCATTACTCTTTTTTACAAGCACGCCATTGATTATTAATCACTTAAAAACAGCGCAAAAATTTTGTGCTGTTTTTTTATGGGGAATATTTAGGGTTTAGGTGTAATTAATTTATTAAAAAAACGTTAATATATTGATAATATTCTCACAAATGCATAATCTTATGTGTATTATAAAAAGTATGTCGAATCATTCGTTGTGATGTTGGAGTGTTATGGATATAGGTCCGCATATCAATAAATTCATAGAAGATACGCCTCAAGCCGATTTTCGTGAATCGAGTATTGAGCGTTACAGTGCAATACTTGATATGGTACTAAAGGGCCTTCCATTAGGCGAAATGCTCCACGCCTTAATATTGTTGATTGAAGCTCAAAAGATAGGCACTCGAGCATCTGTGCTGTTATTGAGTGATGACGGTAAACGTCTACTATTCGGGGCGGCGCCAAATCTGCCTGAAGAATATAATAATGCCATTAACGGTGTTGAGATCGGCGCTGATGTCGGTTCTTGTGGTGCAGCGGCATATACCTGTGAAAGAGTGATTGTTGAAGATATTGAACATCATCCCAATTGGACAAAGTATAAAGAATTACCGCTTAAAGCGGGATTAAAATCGTGTTGGTCAGAACCGATAAAAGACAGCAATCAAAAAGTACTCGGCACGTTTGCCATGTATTATGACACGGTTAAATCGCCTTCAGAGCTAGATTTATATTTAATTCAAGAAGCGGCACGTTTGGCCAGTTTAGCCATTGAACGCAGTCGTGGCATGCATATTCAACGTTTAAGCAGCACAATATTTAACAGTTTGCCTATCTCGCTAGTGATCACCAGTGAAGATAATGTCGTTCTGTCTGCTAACCCTGTTTTTAAGTCGTTAACATCGACCTATTATGCCAATCTTAAGTTATTCGATGTTCATCGTTTTTTAAGCCACTCCAAAGCGGAGGAGGTTGCAGATTTATTTGAACATTTAAAACGCGGGCATGCTTGGAAAGGGGAGTTAAAAGGACTTAAAACTGATAATGATATCATTGACATAGCGCTTAATGTGACGGTTATTAGGGATACCTTTACTCAACAAAATTGTTTTGCATGGCTAATTACTGATATTTCGGCACGTAAAAATGCTGAGAAAATAATAAGTTTCCAAACTAATTATGATCAATTAACCGGATTGTCAAACCGTAAGTACTTGTTTGAAACTCTGCAAGCAATGAAGTGCAAAAATAGTATTGATGCTAAAAGGCAAGAATTCAGTTTGATGCTGATGGACATTGATCACTTCAAACAAATTAATGATACGTTTGGCCATGATAACGGTGATCTGGTTCTCAAATTAGTCGCGCAACGTTTGTTAAATACAATTCCCGAGAATGTCCTTATTGCCCGTATTGCCGCTGATGAATTTGCCTTGGTCATACCGGGAAAAATGTGTACTGAGTCATTGATAAGTATGTTTAACAACATCACTGATGAGTTAAAAAAGCATTTTATTATTGCCGACCAAGATATGATGTTATCAATGAGTACCGGTCTTGCTCGTTATCCTTATGATGCCGATAATGTTGAACAAATATTAAATTGTGCCACTCAAGCTATGTACAGTGCCAAAGCGCATGGCCGTAATTGTATGCAGTTTTTTAATCAACAAATTCAAAAAGATGCCGAAAGAAATGCGGAACTGCATCTCTACCTCAAAACAGCATTAATCCAAAATGAATTTCAGTTGTATTATCAACCAATTGTTAATCCATTTACCGCTCAAATTACCAAAGCTGAAGTCTTGTTACGCTGGATACATGATGACCAGTTTATTTCCCCAGATGAGTTCATTCCTATTGCAGAGGAGTCTGGGCTAATTGTCCAAATCGGTGAGTGGGTACGAATGCAAGCGTTAACAAGTATTGTCGCGATGCAAAAAAGTGATTTTACTATCCCGTTATCCATTAACGTGTCCACTATTGAGTTTTGGAATACTGATTTACAACATCGTTTTGCCGCTTACTTTGATGTGTTACAGCAACAATTTGGGCTTGACGTTTTTCCTTACTCTCTGCTTACTCTTGAAATAACAGAATCATTAATGATGTCGCAACAAGACAGCATAAATCAGTTACTGACAGATCTAAGGCATCGCGGCATGCAGATTTCGGTAGACGATTTTGGTACCGGATATTCTTCTTTATCGTATTTAGTTAACTTCCCCGTTGATCAAATCAAAATTGATAAATCATTCATTCAACGAATTTCATCAGGTTCACGTCACAAATCCTTAATTGAAGCCATTGTTAGCATGAGTCGTGCATTAGACTTATCGATTGTTGCTGAAGGAGTGGAGACCGAAGCAGAGCTTGATTTTATTAAGCAGCAAAACATAGACGCTGTACAAGGTTACTACTTTCATAAACCGATGCCACAAGAGGCGTTTTTCGATTTGTTAGCTAAACAAGCCGAATCAATAGCAAGATTAAAATAGAACTGTAGAACGTCAATTACCCAGAATGATGAGTAGAATGGTGCTAGCAAGTTAATATATTCATATCCTGGTTGATAAGTTCATTTTCTTAATCTGAATAGTGAAGTAAAAAAAATGCCGCATCAATTAATGCGGCATTTTTATTTAGTCAGTCAATGTTAGGTCAAAATAAATTAAGCCAACATGCTCTTAGGTTCAGTAAATTCAAGGCTTAATGCTTCAGCCACTTCTTTACAGACTAATTTTCCGTGGATAACATTTAAGCCATTAAGTAAATGCTTGTCATTTAATAATGCTTGTTTGTAACCTTGGTTCGCCAACTTGATAATGTAAGGAAGCGTTGCATTGTTTAATGCAAACGTCGAAGTGCGGGCAACTGCACCTGGCATATTTGCCACACAGTAATGCACAACGTCGTCAACAATATACGTTGGGTCTTGGTGCGTTGTTGCGTGTGATGTTTCAACACAGCCACCTTGGTCAATTGCTACGTCAACAATCGCGCTACCAGGCTTCATACGCTTAACCATATCTTTGGTAATCAATTTTGGTGCCGCTGCACCAGGAACCAATACACCACCAATCACAAGATCGGCTTCTAATACATGGCGTTCAATGGCATCCGCTGTTGAGTAAATCGCTTTTACAGCAGAACCAAACTGAATATTCAAGCGACGTAATGCATCGATACTACGATCTAATACAACAACGTCAGCACCCATACCTACAGCCATTTGTGCAGCATTAGTACCTACCATACCGCCGCCAATTATGACAACTTTAGCAGGCTCAACACCAGGTACACCACCAAGCAACATACCACGTCCGCCTAATGATTTCTCAAGAGCACGAGCACCAGCTTGGATTGACATGCGCCCAGCCACTTCTGACATAGGTGCAAGTAATGGTAATCCACCACGGTCATCTGTTACGGTTTCATAAGCAATACACACAGCACCGCTGGCGATTAGCTCATTTGTCTGTGGTAAATCTGGTGCAAGATGTAAATAAGTAAATAAAATCTGGTCGTGACGTAGCATTGCACGTTCAACGGTTAGCGGCTCTTTTACTTTTACAATCATCTCTGCTTTAGCAAAAACTTCAGCTGCAGTGGCTAAAATCGAGGCACCAGCGTCTATATAATCTTGATCGGTAAACCCAATCCCCACACCCGCTTCTGATTGTACAAAAACATCGTGACCTTTTAAGGTCAATTCACGTACGCTTGAAGGAACCATGCCTACACGGTATTCGTGGTTTTTGATTTCTGTTGGAACACCAATAATCATTTTTGAGCCTCGATTGACATAAAACCCACTTCAAATGGGTATAATTGTTATTAATTGTGACCTGAACGTGCTTATTTCAAGCCACTCTAGTATAGTGCTGCTTTAGCAGATTATGCTGCTGAAATTGCACTTTTTATAGACAAAAATATTGTTTTAAGTACAAAGCAAGGTTAAATATATGGCAAATAGTAAAAGCTTTTCAGTAAAAGATTTAGACCGTATAGATCGCAATATTTTAAATGAGCTTCAATTGGATGGTCGCATTTCGAATGTTGAACTATCAAAACGAGTGGGGTTGAGTCCAACTCCATGCTTAGAAAGAGTGAAAAGGCTAGAAAAACAAGGCTTTATAAGTGGCTACACTGCACTGGTTAATCCACATTTCCTTGGTGCTTCTTTATTAGTATTTGTTGAAATCACCCTTAATCGTGATACTCCTGATATTTTTGACCGCTTTAATCGTGCAGTACAATTACTCGATGATATCCAAGAATGCCATTTGGTCTCTGGTGATTTTGACTACCTATTAAAGACTCGAGTATCAGATATGTCTGCTTATAGACGTTTATTAGGTGAAACATTGCTGAAACTGCCTTCAATTTCAGATACTCGTACTTATGTGGTAATGGAAGAGGTCAAACAGACTAATAAGGTCGCGTTATACAACTTAGGGTAATCCTACAGTTTAATCTCCCATCAAGTCTTTAGCCGCTGATTGATGAATATAGATGACCATTGTCCACTTATATTCATCATCTAATCAAATAGAACTAATCTTTGTATATAAAATCATCATCTTGAGAGTAATCGTTAAGGCTTTTTTGTTTCTGGATTAATTCGGTATAACAATCGATTGAGCTTGACTAATTCAAGGTGCATAATCACTGCAAATACAGTGATATTCTGTTATCTTAACCCTTATTTTTCACTTTTTATGGATTCTTTCGTTTGACTCAGGAAAATAGTCTAAAAACTCTCAGTGGCCTTCAACGATTGCTTGAAGGTGGCCTTATTTTATGTTGCATGATCGCGACATACATTCTATTGGCATTATCCAGTTTTAATCCAAGTGATCCAGGCTGGAGTCAGTCGCATTTCCAAGGTGAAATTCACAACTGGACTGGTGCTGTTGGCGCTTGGACTGCAGATGTGCTGTTTTACTTCTTTGGTTTCATTGCCTTTTTAATTCCTATCATGATAGCCACCACGGGTTGGTTTATTTTCAATCGTGCACATCGTTTGTTTGAAATAGATTATTTTTCAGTTGGATTAAGAATTATTGGTTTTATTTTGATGTTGTTAGGCTTAGCTGCATTGGTCAGTATGAATGCCGACAATATGTACGTCTTTTCAGCCGGTGGGGTAGCCGGTGATGTGATTGGTCAGGCGATGCTGCCG